>NZ_JAUOSH010000010.1:0-139197 GCF_030548765.1 Shewanella sp. 3_MG-2023
CCTACAGAGGACTTTCACCTCATTAGTTCATGCCCATGCTGGGCGTACACAAGGCACTTAAACGGAACTAAAACAGTGGGTTACGTTTCGCTTCGCTACACATTTTAACCCACTATTTTAGTCCGCTTAGTGCGGCGTTAGCACGATCGACATACTTAAGCACTACACATTACTCAAGGAATATAAAATGGAATGCACCTCTGTAATCTCATTCGATACTAAATGTAAAAATAAAGCAGTCTTCTTCATGGAAGCATTTAAATCATTCGAAGGAGTGCGGCTATCAGAATGGACAGATATTGACTCGAGGAAAGAAGCCTTCAATTTAGCTCTTAAGGATGTGAGTGATACTTTGACCGCAGATGAAATCTACTCGCATCTTAACGCTATTGATACTGGAGTGGTAACAGTGTCTGTTAAACAATCTATAGTTTCAGTCGAGATTTTTCCTTGGGCTTTTCCTGAAGAGCTTTGTGAGTACGCATTTACAACACTTAATAAAAATGGTTTTGTTGACATTTCTTGTGAATCTGTCAGTGAATATGGCACACAGTTACTTACTTTTGAAAATGGTGTAATTTCTGAAAAACTAGATCTTATTGAAATGTAAATGTCGTGCTAACAGATAAGGATAGGCCGCGCGTAGCCGCGTCCTTATCCCAAGTGTTGAACAAGCCCGAGTGATACCTTTATAGTGTAAATATCGGCGTAAGATCTTACGCTTTTTCGATGTGTGCTGAGCAGTTACATTTTTTACTAGCCGCATCGATCCCTTAGCAACGTCAGCTAATTTCATTACCCCAAAATATCAATGCCTTAGCACCTCCTGATACTTTTATTGTTCTGCATCTTAAGTGTTAACTTTCTAATTCCTCGGCTTAAACAGTGGCGTTAGATGTCGTTGATTTTTGCCTAAAAAAGCTTGTCAGTCGTGCATGCACTTTTTCATCCCTTTGTTGCCAGCAACCCATAATTATCATCGGTTGTCGGCAGCATGGGCAAGGTCGTATGGCTTGCGTTTTAGAAAATTAACTGTGAAACCCATAATTAATTTTTCCCAAATCTAGTTTGTCATTTTGAATAAATCAAAATAGTGATATTAGGTCACATACAATTTAAAACGTTGGTTTAATTGCTTTATTTACAAACTCCGTTTGAATTAACGTCGTGGTGCTTCGCCCATACCAGAGTCAAGGGGGAAACTGCTTGTCCCCCTTAACAATCCCTCAGCACCCCGACGAAAAATGCTGAATAACGCATGATTTTCGATGGGGATTGATCCAGCTTTTAACTTCATCTGTATCCCTCTTCGGTCATTGTCGAAAAGC
The DNA here is from genome assembly GCF_030548765.1 of Shewanella sp. 3_MG-2023. Lineage (NCBI taxonomy): Bacteria > Pseudomonadati > Pseudomonadota > Gammaproteobacteria > Alteromonadales > Shewanellaceae > Shewanella > Shewanella sp. 3_MG-2023. The sequence continues at coordinate 1,329 of NZ_JAUOSH010000010.1, forward strand.
CCTAACGCTTCCGATAGGCCATCCCTGGCCTAACGATAGCTAGCTTGGCATCCATGCCAAGCTCACGGCCTTTTCTCGATGACCTCAATTCAAATTGAGTCTTTTAGAATTTTAATTTCAGATGTATTTATTTTTATTGTCATAAATACCGTCAAATCGAAGAGATAATAAACCCAGTGTAGATGCAGCAGTGAGCTTCCAAAACATGGATGTTTTGGCAGAGCTTACAAGGACGTACTTGCAGCGTCTCGCAGTTGTATCTGCACATAAGCCTGCGGCAGGCAATGGGTTAGATGGAAGTGATGGTCATCAGTAACTGAGTGAATATAAATAAAGTATAACGTTGGTGCTGGTAACACGTTTATGTCCAGAAATAAGCTAGCTCGGTTCTAAATGAGTGACCATTCCCCCTTGGCCACTCAAACAAAATGATGAGTTAAATTGATAACAAATTTCTCGGAAACAACAGTTAAATTATTTTAAAATCATATACAAGAATACTAGTAATATTGAAGCCAATTATCTTTCATCGCTAATATGATTATCTGTTTTGAATTCGATTGTAATCAAGTATGCCTGCATCTATTGGATGATTTTTTTTGTATTGCGTCATCAAGGTGTCACTGAATGCCCAAAAAGCAGGGTCAGTTCTTCGAACGCCATAGTTATCTAACAATCTTTTGTAATCAGCATTGGTTTTAACCTTGAGAACTTGAGCGACTAATGCTGGCAGCTCAGCTTCTTTTACGCGCCAAAAAGCATTGGGGTAACTTCCAAGTAGGCCGTTAACCAGTGTCACATTATCGCGTTTATATAGCCGGTTGGATTCTTCATCAAATAAGCTAGAGATGTTTTTATGGGCACTGTTTCTTATTAGGGTGAAAAGCTGAGGTTCAACAGAGGTATCTGCAGCTTCAATCACAATATAAGTAAGTTCAGGGAATATAGATGCATTTTCCCCTTGTAGATGATTAATCCTTTGAAGGTGCGCCTTACTCTCATCTGAAAGCTGGGTTGACTCAAGTGCATAACGAGTTGGCGTTACCTTTGCGACTCGCTGTTTGAGCATTTGCAATAATTCATGCTTAGGGTCGTTTGTCGTATAAATAACTTCTGTGGGTTTAATGAACTCATTGATATTGCCTTCAAGATGATCTGTTAAATACAGACTTGCATCTTGATACCAATCAGCAAGCTCTTGGTGACGGTTTTTCGTTGGTAACAAGGTTAAAAAGTTCGACTCACCTTCCATGCGAAGAAGATCCATGTACATGCGAGTAATTAATTGATGGCCAAAATTACCATAGACATCATAACCAGCCACAAGCAGGTAATGAATGCGCTCTAATAAAGAATAACTGATAATCCAAGCGGTTTTAGGTTGCTCACCGATTAAGCCTTTCACGACTGATGCATTATCAAAATGGCGAAATACTGTCAGGCTAGCATTAGCATTCGTACCATTGCCGTCCCAAATAAGCTGAGTCGTTAAGTGCTCATTATTTTCGAATTCTTCTTCCAAGAATGCATTTTTAGCCCGAAGAAAGCGGCCCTGTTGTCTAGCATATTTAATCCAATTACTAACCGGTCGCAAAGTATTGCTTTCCTGCTCAGCAGGAAGGGTCAGGTTGTCGGCCTGTGAGCGATAAAATTCATTTAATTGTGAGAGGTTAGACATATCAGGGTCGACAAAAAACACCCAAAATCTGTCATTAATAACATCAAGTGCAAGCTGTCCTCGACATACCGGGCCTTTTATATACGCCATAATGGTATTTTGCGCATTATCAAGCATAAACTTATAGCGCGCCTCTACGGGTAATTCTGTGAAGGCGATAAGCGGATTTGCAGCAACTGATGGTTTATAGCTTGGTAAAGCGCTAACTGTATAATTGGGTTCAATAAACAATGACTTTATACGCTCAAGCTTTTCATCGCTAAGTGCATATGGCATATGTGTTTTATCGACAATGGTTTCGCGCACTTGTTCTAAGCGATAGTAAAACGAATCTGTCTTTGGATCATCGTAAGGTCGACGTGTTGCGATGACATCGACGACTTCCCCAGGGGCGGTTTTCGATCTAACCAATTTAAAAAAAGTGGGTACCCCTTGCAGGCCAATTTCCTCGTTCTCGAAATATAAATGTGAAACAAACAAATGTTCAAATATATAGCGACTTGATAGTTGTTGTTTTAATGATTTTTTATTAAGGAATGTTTCCCATTTCTGCACCGCTGTAAGTTCATTGCTTGAAGGAGGAGCGACAGCTGTCATTGGTGCTCCATCCACAAGCCACTGCAACAAGATATTATTTTCATTGTTTGATATTTGCGGTAAGCCATAAGGCATCCCCCATTTAGGGAAGTCCTCTTCATAGCTGTCCATTTCTTCAATCGATGGGCACTGTTGGTTATGATCAAGGGAGAAGTCCCACGAGTCATCAAGTATGTCATCTGTTGGTAAAGGATGGCTTTGTTTTAACAGTAGCATTCGCGCAATAACACCGGCTTGTATATTGGCTGCTGGTGATTGTGAGCGTTCATTCAGTACTGGAGTAAAGCCTTTATCACGCCATTGCGCCGTTGTTTGGGCATCGAGAAACATGCGAGTAGTATTTGCGGAAAGTAACCGCGTACCTTGGTACACTTTATCTTTATTCGCACCACGGTCTATACCTTCAGCGGATGACATCTTAAGTTGACAAGGCGCATCGTAACAAGCGTGGCAGACAACACATCGGTTATCGATTATAGGTTTAACATCATTAATATAGCTTTGAGCTTGAACTGAGTTTGTTTCTACCATGCGCTGTTGGGGCTGCGCTTTACCGTATAACTTATCGTAATTAAAACCCACAAAAATCGCGCAACCTGACAAGATAACACAAAGAAAATTACCATTGTGCGGCTGTAGTACTTCAAAAAAAAATTATACATAGTCAATTGGCAACCTCTTGGTTTGTTGCGTTTGCATCAAATGATTATTGATGGTTTTGTGGCAAAAAATTTGCTGTTGCTTCAGGAATAATCTTTCCCATCTCATTCAGCGATTCAATTAATCAATGATAAGGAATGAATTTGAATAGAAATATTTTGTTATTGAGTTTAACCTTTGCTGCTTGGGTTGGTATGGCTTGTCACCAATGAGTTATCTTTATCTCATTCTGTCATAGCGAGTAATTTGCCACTCCTTCAATCACTTGGCGTGGGTTTATTGAATATGCGCCTATATGGCCTAACAAGCTAGTTCAATATCAATTTATCTCGAACACATCGAGGTCCAGAACGACAAAACCTAGCCTAAAAGTAGTCTAGTTATACTGTGCTATCAATAAACACAGTAATAGCCTAGTAAAATTGAGCAGATCATCACAGAGCGAATCCAGGCATAAACGAGTGTTATATAAGTGATAGGGTTTTACGCATTCTAAAGCCAGCGTATTTTTAAGTGAAAAGACCACTGAGGGCAGATAAAAAGTCTAACTTTTTTATTGGTTAGTTGAATCATATCTTATGATTCAAGATGCTGCTGTAAAGACAAAAAGTCTGACCTTAATATCTGCCTACTTCAAGTTATTTTTGGCATAAAAAAAAGGCTACCAGAAAGTAGCCTTAAATCCCCAGCTCTGAAGCAAGCTTCAGCGCAAATGGTGTAAAATTAGCAGACTCTAGCAACTAAGCCTTTTAAATAGAATCCTTCAGGGAAGCCGCTACCGATTGGGTGATCGCTGGCTTGGCTTAAGCGGTCAATAAACTGTACATCACGCTTGGCATCTAAGGCTGCATCTGCCACAACCTTTTGGAATAAGTCCGCAGGCATCAGCCCAGAACAAGAGAATGTCAGTAAAATGCCGCCTGGATTTAATAACTGCATCGCAATCATGTTGATATCTTTGTAGCCGCGACAAGCACCGTTTAGTTGGGCTTTATTATCGGCAAATTTTGGTGGGTCTAATACAATAACATCAAAGGTTTTACCCTCGTCACGGTACTGGCGTAATAGCTTAAATACATCAGCTTCATGGTAATTAACATGGTCATCATTAAAGCCATTGATTTGCATATTTTTACGGGCGGTATCTAACGCTAACGCCGACACATCAACGTTTTCAATGCTCGATGCGCCGCCTTTAGCGGCGTATAAGCCAAAGGTGCCGGTGTAACAAAAACAGTTAAGTACTGACTTGTCTTTTACAAATCTGGCAGCAATATTGCGGTTATCACGTTGGTCTAAATAAAAGCCGGTCTTATGACCTTTAGTGACATCAACTGCGATTTTAATGCCGTTTTCTTCAATGATCACTGGCATTTCTGGCAGCTCACCATGAAGTAAACCCGTTACCGGCTTTAACCCCTCTTTTTTACGAGAGTCAACATCTGAGCGCTCATAGATAGCGCAATCAGGATAAAGCTCAGCGAGGACTGATACTAAGGTATCACGCCAGTAATCTGCGCCCGTGTTAAGTAACTGGCACACTAATACATTAGCGTATTTATCAATGGTTATGCCAGGCAGTCCATCTGACTCAGCAGCAACCAGTCTGTAACCGGTTAAACCCTGCTCAGCAATTAATGCTTCACGGCCTGCTTGGGCTCGTTGAATGCGGCGAACAAAAAAGTCTCTATCGATAGCTTCTTCTTTATCAAAGCTCCAAATACGCACTTGAATTTGCGACTCTGGTGACCAAGCACCACGACCTAACCAATGACCATCATGGGCTACAACATCAACAGTTTCACCAGCTTGTGGTTTTCCTTTAATATTGTGTATACCACTTGCAAAAACCCAAGGGTGTTTACGTTCAAGTGATTTCTCACGCTTTGGTCTAAGCTTGATTCTGATAGCCATGATGTTGCCTTTTTCAAATTGGGATACGGATGATAAGGATCCTCAGAAAGGAACGCAAGAAACAATAGTAAAATATAGCGTATAGCAGGCTTTAACGGATTAAAAAGCAAGATGATGTTGCTAAAATGATGTTACTAAGATGATGTTACTAAGATGATGTCTAGCATCGCTAAATTTATACACGGCTGATTATATTTTACCGAGTGTAAGCAGTCATTAGGTTATTTTCTTGTTTATATTTACAGCTCAAATATGAGCTCTCTCATTTTTATATCATTATTCTCCTTTAAATTTACAACCCAAAAAACGCTAGTTAAAATAAATTCAATAGCGTTTTTAAATAATTTGAAAATTGAAACAGCAAATTGCAACGACAAAATATTAACCATTACTTTTCATGTAATAACAGGGTAAATAATTGAGATTGGCTTAATAAGGTAATATTTTTATAATTATTACCATCTGTGGTTAATGAAATAATCGGGTTTTGTAAAAAGTCTTTGGCATCATCTGCAGAATACAATTCTGGTATGTCTAAATGATATGTTTCACTGCCCTGTACATCGAGTCTTAAATATAGCGGCTCTGATTTTACCCAATAACCTGAGTCATCGGCATTATCTTGAAATAAATCACTATAGCTAATTTCTAACAAATGTAGCCCTTGGCCTAAGTCTACCTCACGCTGAAACTCTACAATAACACCATTAACGCTATCGACATCAAGATCGTCATGAAAGGTTATGCTGGCGGACTGGGCTGTAAAACTGCTGAGTAATAATCCCATAGCAATCGCTAATGTTAATTTAGTCTTCATGTTTAACTCCAATAAATTAATAGTTAATGTCACTTATATTCAAGCTAGCAACTGTGCTTTCACAACGGTCATTTAATTAGACCTAATGCCGTCATAAAAAATTTCACAAATACACTATTTAATTTATTTGAAGACGAACAATACAATCATTAAAAAATAAAACCTGTTGATAATCAACATCACAAACAATAATAAAATCTGATCAACACTTAAATGTTTATCAAAATTTTAATATCATTAAACATCGCTGCAGATTTACCTAATAGGCTTCAACTCACAAAATCGATTGCTCAAGATTACGTATTTTTTTATCAAAGTACGCTTTTAAGAAATCTAGCAATAAGCGCACTTTTTTAGAGTCTGTCGCCCCGGGTGGAAATACCCCATAAATGGTAATGTCACTAAATTGATAATCATCCAATACGGTTTCTAAACTGCCCTGTTTCACTTTTGGCCAAGCATCATAGGTTGGCACTCGCCCTATCCCATGGCCGCCTTCAATGAATGCGGTACGCGCTGAGGCGTTATTGGTGGTAATTGAGCCTTTCATTTCAATACTAAATGAGCGTGAACCCTTATTAAGATGCAGCACTTTTTTTTGTGGTTTATACATCACCCAGTCATGGCTGGATAAATCAGCTGGGGTTTCTGGCCTGCCGTATTTATTAAAATACTCAACCGAGCCACATAGGCAAGTTTTGAGCACACATAATTTAGTTGCCTGTAAGCCTGAGTCAACCAAAGGCGCACCACGAATCGCTAGATCAATGCCTTGATTGATAATATTAACGATTTCATCAGTTAACATCACATCAAGTTCAATTTTTGGGTACAAACGTTTAAATTCATTAAGGGCTGGCACTATGGTTTCTAAGCCAGCGTTGACAGGACAGGTGATCCTAATCAAACCCATAGGCTCACTTTTCATATTCTCAATTTGCTTGTTGGCCGTGTTAGCTTGATCGGCTATCACTTTACAAGATTGATAATAGGCTTCACCTTCTTCGGTCAAACTAATACTTCGAGTAGATCGATTTAACAGTCTTACCTCTAAATGCGCTTCAAGCTTTTTTATGTGATAACTCACTACCGCCCTTGAAAGACCAATATGCTTTGCTGCGCCGCTTAAACTGCCCTGTTCAACAACTTGGGCAAACACCACCATGCTTTTCAACTGCTCAAATGACACATTCATATTTTAATATCCAAGAGTTTATTTACTGGAATATTGTATCAATTATTTAAACAATGAAGTCAATTATATCTGCATTGTCAGATGCTAATTGGCTTTCTATACTGTAGCCACTTTCAACAAAGAGATAATGACTTTCTCTTTTGAATCACTCTACATCAGAACTTATGCAAGCTTTGTACTTGCCGTAATAACTAAAATAAAAGGGTTTTAAAATGACACAGAAAAAAGTATTAATGGTGCTTACCTCTCATTCAGAACTAGGCAACACGGGTAACAAAACTGGTTTTTGGGTCGAAGAATTTGCCGCTCCATATTATGTGTTTTTAGATGCAGGTTTTGAAATCACCCTCGCATCGCCAGCAGGCGGACAACCACCGATTGATCCAAGCAGTGAACTAGAAGGCTTTCAAACCGCTGACACTCAGCGCTTTGAAGACGATAGCCAAGCTAAAATGGCACTGGCTAACACCAACGTATTAGCTGATATTGATGCCAGTGATTACGACGCGGTATTTTATCCTGGCGGTCACGGTCCACTGTGGGACTTAACAGATAATGCAGACTCTATTAAATTAATCGCGCAATTTATTGCTCAAAACAAACCTGTTGCTGCGGTATGTCATGCAACGGCAGCGTTACTTAACGTAAAACAAGATGACCAGTACCTTGTAAAAGGTAAAGCGGTAACTGGTTTTACAAATAGTGAAGAAGATGCTGTGCAATTAACTGATGTAGTTCCTTTTTTATTAGAAGATGAATTACTAAAACGTGATGCAGATTACCAAAAAGCAGCTGACTGGCATGCGTTTTCAGTTCAAGATGGGCTAGTTATTACAGGCCAAAATCCTGCAAGCTCATCATTAACAGCACAAAAATTAGTTGCTCAGATCACTGAGTCATAAATTCGTTATTTAGGATATTCTCATGCTTAATTTTACATTCCAAAATACCACTAAAATTCATTTCGGTGAGGGCCAAATTAGCGCCATCTCAAAGGAAATTCCAACATCAGCTAAAATATTAGTTGTTTATGGCGGCGGCTCCATTAAATCAAATGGTGTTTATCAGCAAGTGTCTGATGCGCTCAAAGATCACACATGGTTTGAGTTTTCAGGTATTGAGCCTAATCCACAATACGATACGTTAATGAAGGCACAAACCATCATTGAAGCTGAAAACATCGATTACTTGCTAGCAGTCGGTGGTGGCTCAGTGGTCGATGGGGTTAAATTTATTGCTGCTGCTGCGAAATTTGAAGGTGATGACCCTTGGGATATCGTCGCAAAAGGCGCCAAAATTGAACAAGCATTACCTATTGGTGCCGTATTAACCTTACCTGCTACGGGTTCTGAATCAAATGGCGGCTCTGTTATTACTCGTAATGGTAATAAATTGCCTTTTGGTAGCCCATTAGTACGTCCGTTATTTGCAGTGCTTGATCCTTCAGTCACTTTATCTTTATCAGACCGTCAAATTGGTAATGGTGTTGTTGATGCTTATATCCACATCATGGAACAGTATTTAACCTTTGATGTAAACGCTAAAGTACAGGACCGTTTCAGTGAAGGTTTACTACAAACCTTAATTGAAGAAGGCCCTAAAGCCCTTGCTGCTGAAACAAAAGACGATTTAGAGATTAGGTCTAATATCATGTGGTCTGCCACTATGGCGCTTAACGGCTTGATTGGCGCCGGTGTACCACAAGATTGGTCTACACATATGATTGGCCATGAACTAACAGCAAGCCATGGTATTGATCATGCGCGCACCTTATCAATCGTACTTCCTGCGGTAATGAAAGTGCGTCGTGAGCAAAAACATGCAAAATTAGTTCAGTATGCTGAACGTGTATTTGGCATCACAACAGGTAGCGATGAGCAAAAAATTGATCAAGCTATTGAGGCTACCGAAAACTTCTTTAAGTTAATGCAAGTCCCTACACGCCTAAGTGATATTGATCTTGGTGCAGAGCAAGTTGACGTATTAGTTGCTGCACTTGAAAGCCATGGCATGACTAAACTTGGCGAACATGGCGATATTGACTTAGCAGTAAGCCGCGAAATTCTCACCACTGCGATCTGATCTATAACTCAATTGACCATTTAGATGAAAGGCTAGCATTGCTAGCCTTTTTTAATGGCAGTTTTTATCTTTACTCTTAATAGCTCACTGTTCTTTGCTTCTTTGCAAAATAACACCACTAAGTTTGCCAAGTGGTTTTATAGGTAAAATTATGCTTCGACTTGTAGCTTTAATCATTGACTTCATAGCAGTAAATAGCTATTTCCGCTAATCCCAGCCTTCACTAGCGCTTGTATTTGTGATCTAGTTAAATAATTCATCAGATGATGAATATTGAAGAATTAATTCACTAAAACAATCCGCTGCATTGCTTTACCATATTCTACACTTAATGAATTAATGGATACGCTAAGTATCTTCAAATCTGTGTTGAATTTATGCCTAAAAAAATAATGCCAGTTAAAAAGCCAGTCGGTAGGCCAGCTGTCAAAGCAGATAATCGCTGCGCACTTATCAATGCAGCAAAAACCTTATTTGTCGATAATGATTACGATAAAGTCTCTATTCGAGCCATTGCTGCTAAAGCAAAAGTGGATGCAAGTTTAATCCGCTATTATTTTCAATCTAAATTGGGGCTTTTTGCCGAAATGCTCAAGGAAACCATTGAGCCAGTTCATGCCCAATTAAATAATTCCAAGGAAAAATCGACTCAAGATTCACCAGAAAAAATATTACTGGCCTTTTATAAAATTATGAGTCAAAACCCAGATTTTCCGAAACTCATATTTCGCACCGCCAGCCTTAAAACCACCAAGAAAAACCAAGAGCTGCAAGCCAATTTATTGAGTTTATTCCCGAAAAATAGGTTAACCATTTTTGAAAAGATGCATCAGCAAAACCGTCTACAGCAAGGTATTGATCCAATGTCCGCCAAAATGAGTTTTATTAGTTTAATGGTATTTCCATTCTTAATGCCTGACATATTTAAACAAGCATTGAATATTAAAACCTCAGCAGAATTTTTACAGCATTTAGCTAAGCAAAATGCACAAATATTACGTCATGGGCTTATTGCCAATGAATCTCAACTCAGTCAGGACGCTTAACATGACCCCGTTAAAAAGACGCTATGTTTTTCCAGGCATCATCGCCGGTATTATCATCTTTATCGCTGCGATATCATTACGCTCGTCACCAGAGTTGCAACCCAACCATGATAAATCACGCCTGGTCGATGTTATTAGCCTGACAAAACAACCCGTACAACCTGTGATCAAAGCCTATGGTCGTGTGGCTCCAAAGCATATCTGGCAAGGCATTGCCGAAGTGGGCGGCAAAATTACTTATCGCCACCCTGAGCTTGAAACGGGCAGATTGATCAAGGCTGGCACCTTAGTGTTAACCATTGACCCTCTTGAATACCAACTAAAACTTGCTCAAGCTGAAGCTAACTATAATTCAGCTCAAGCGCAGTTAGTACAGCTAAATCAGCAAGAAATAAACTTACAATCAAGCATAGAAATTGAGCGCCAACGACTGACCTTAGTTGATCAAGAATATAAACGTAAACAATCGTTAAATAAGAAAAACTTGATCTCAAAATCAGAACTTGAAACCCAAAAACAAGCTTTACTGGCCCAGCGTAACTTAGTGCAAGACTTAACCAGCAGCTTAAGCTTGTTGCCTGATGATAAAAAAGTCACTGCGGCGCAAGTTAAGGTTAATCAAGCTTTACTGGAAGATGCCCAACGTCAACTCAATAATACTCGCTTTACTTTGCCTTTTGATGCACGCATTGCCGAGGTCAACATTGAGCAAGCTCAAGCCGTCACCAATGGCGCTGTGTTGTTCGAGGCCCATCAATTAGGCGCAGTTGAAATAAAGGCTGAATTGTCATTATTTGATGCCGAAACCTTAATTCATTCAATTAATGAACTGCCAAGAGATACCTCTGCATTACCTTCAATTGAAAAAGTTAATTTTGACACTCATATCACGGTCAATATGGGTAAAACCTTACACCAATGGCAAGCTAAATTGACTCGCGTTGCCGATACCATAAACCCAGATCAAGCGACGATAGGTTTTTATCTTGAAGTTGATCAAGATTTCAACCAAATGAATTTGTTAGCTAAACCGCCATTAACCAAGGGCATGTTTGTCACCTCCTATATTAAAGGTTATCCCTCAGAGCATTACGTTATCCCAGAAAAAGCCTTACATGGTGAGCAAGTTTATTTAATGGATCAAGACAACAAGCTGGTTATTAAACAGGTTGAAGTGCTATTTAGAACCGACAATGGCGTCGCCATTAAAGGCGATATTCACCAAAATGACCGTGTGGTTACCAATGACTTAATTCCTGCCATTAATGGCATGGGGCTTAAATTATCAACAGCGAACGAAACCACTACCCCAGTAACAAGTGATCTAGCGAATGACGAGGAGCAGGCACTGTGATTAATTTTTTCACTCGTCACCCCACCATTGCTAACTTAATGATGTTGGCATTTTTTGTCATGGGCTTAAGCAGTATTGGTAACATTAAACGTGAAACCTTTCCTGAATTTAGTCCGCCTTACATTATCGCCAGTGTGGTTTACCCCGGCGCATCTCCAGCAGAAGTGGAAGAAAGCCTGTGCCTGCGTATGGAAGATGCCATTGATGGCTTAAGTAATATCGAAGAAGTGAAATGTGACGCCCAAGAAGGGATTGCATCATTGACGGTAAAACTTAATGGCGAAGCCGACATTGGCCGCAGTTTGGTTGATATTCAAACCGAAATTAACGCCATTAAAGACTTTCCGGCGCAAATTGACCCACCAACGGTCAAAGAGCTTGATTGGGCTGAACCGGTTGTAGATATTGCCATCGCTGCAGATGCCAGCTTGCCACACCTTAAATCCTATGCTGAGGATTTAAAGCGACGGTTAAAAATCGAGGCGGGCGTGAGCTTAGTGAGCGTGTCTGGCTTTTCAGATCATCAAATACGAGTCGAGTTAAACGAAGCGGATATTCGTCGCTTAGGGCTAACAGTAGCCGAAATAGCTGATAAAGTGGGCAGGCAAAATGTCCAAATGCCCGCTGGCAGTATCGAGCTTTCTGATAAAAACCTGTTGATCCGTTTTGATGAACGACAAATCACCCCTGATAACCTCAGTAAAATCATCGTTTCCTCTAATACTGAAGGCGGCGTGGTTACCTTAGGCGACATTGCTACCATCACCGACTTATTTGAGCTTGAGGAAGAACATACCATCTTTAATGGCCAACCTGCGGCCATGCTTAAAGTGCAAAAAAACAAAGCCGATGATGCCTTAAGAATTAAGTCCAGAGTCACTGAGTTTATCGAACAAGAACGGCTTATAGCCCCCGATGGCGTGACCCTAACCTTAACCAACGATTTATCTTCACTACTGCAAGACCGATTATCAATGCTGCTGCGAAATGGTTGGCAAGGGATCATCTTAGTGTTCTTTTCGATGTGGTTATTTTTCTCGTTACGCTATTCGTTTTGGGTTTCAGCGGGCTTACCTGTAGCCTTTATGGGCGGCTTGTTCTTAATGAGCATGTTTGGCGTGTCAATCAACATTATGAGCCTAGTCGGCTTACTAATGGCCATTGGTATTATGATGGATGATGCCATTGTTATTGCCGAATCCGTTGCTGCCCATGTTGAAAAAGGCTTACCCACCAATGAGGCGGTGATCCAAGGGGTAAATAAAGTCGCCCCAGGCGTATTTTCATCATTTTTAACCACAGTGTTTATTTTTGGCAGTTTATTGTGGTTAGACGGGCAAATGGGCGCGGTATTGTCGGTGGTGCCACTGGTATTAATCATGGTCTTAAGTGTGAGCTTAATTGAAGCATTCTTGATTTTACCGAATCACTTAAGTCACTCGCTAAAATCTAATAAACAGCAGAAACCACCGTTAAAGTTTAAACGGGTCTTTTTAGAAAAGTTTGAACACTTCAAAAACAACACCTTAGTTAATGCCGTTACCTTTGTGGTGAAATGGCGCTATGCCAGCCTTGGGCTTACACTTGGCGGTTTAATGCTGTCTTTTGCCTTAGTGGCAGGTGGCGCGGTAAAATTTGTCGGCTTTCCTGAACTCGATGGCGATATTGCTGAAGCAAGAATCATTTTGCCACCAGGTTCCACTTTAGAGCAAACCAAAACTGTCGTTAGTCACTTGGTTGCCGCAGCCAATACCGTTGGCGATAAATTAACGCAACAAAATGGCGAACAGTCGAATCTCATCCGCTACGTTACCGAGCAATATAATGTCAATGCGGATGCGGGCGAACAAGGCCCACATGTGGCAACGGTAAGATTAGATTTGTTATCAGCTGAAACCCGCGAAACCCTGATTGATAACTTCATTTCAGCATGGCGCAGCGCCAGTGGTGATATTGCAGAGCCCATCTCCTTGGTATTTAAACAACCGAGTATGGGCCCTGCTGGCCGTGATGTTGAAGTCAGACTGCAGCATGATAATTTAGCCACGTTGAAACTGGCCTCCGTTGATTTGCAATCTTACTTAAGTCAGTTTTCTGGGGTTAATGGCATTTTAGATGACATGCGCCCAGGCAAAGAAGAAGTACTGGTAAAATTAAAAGATGGCGCTGAAAATTATGGTGTTGATGGTGAGATGGTAGCATCGCAACTGCGTGCGGCATACTTTGGCCAAACCGCAGATGATGTGCAATCAGGCCCTGAAAACATCGAAATACAAGTCAGGTTGAATAAACAGCAAGCAGGTAATCTGCAAGCGTTAGCTAACTTCCCAATCATGTTAAGTAACGGTAATCAGATACCATTAAGCGCAGTAGCAACATTAGACTTTGAACGATCTTATGTACGTATTCAGCGCATTGAAAGTCAGCGCACTGTAACCATTATGGCTGACATAGATAATGCCAAAGCCAATGGCAGCGAAATTGTCGCCAAAGTGCAAAATGAATACGCTAATGAATTACGCCAAAAGTATCCGGGACTAAAAGTTGATTATGAAGGCGCAGCCAAAGAAACCGCTAAGACTGGCGCTTCTTTCTTACAGGGTTTTATTATCGGTTTATTTGGATTATTTGCGATTTTAAGTTTTCAATTTAGAAGCTATTTAGAACCTTTTGTGGTGATGTTAGCCATTCCTTTAGCACTCATAGGTGTGTTTTGGGGCCATTTACTCACAGGCCATAATCTATCAATGCCATCAATTCTTGGCTTTGTATCTTTAGCGGGTATTGTGGTTAACGACTCCATCTTGTTGGTGCAATATATCCGCCATCACGTAGATATTGGCGATGATATTCAGCAAGCGGTAATTAAAGCGTCTCGAGACAGATTCAGAGCAGTATTTCTCACCTCACTGACCACTGCTGCGGGACTATTGCCATTACTGTTAGAAACCTCGCTACAAGCGCAGGTTGTAAAACCCATTGTAATATCAATTGTGTTTGGAATATTTACCTCAACCTTGTTGGTACTGTTTATTATTCCCTGTGCGTATGCGGTGTTAGCAGATTTTAATTTAGTCCATAAACACGAGGATTTAGAGGCCTAGTGCTTACTAGGCTATAGCTCTCAGACAAAGTTACAAGCTAAAAATAATGGCTAATTAATAACCCGCAAGCTGTATTAATGGCTAGCGGGTTATTTTTACATGTGTAGATATATGAAAGAGCTAGAAGCTTTAGCTATAGGTTGGCGCTTTAGCCTAACGATCAATAAGCCCCAAACAATGATGTTAATCTGGCTTATTGATTTTATTTAATAATCTCATGAAAGTTTGTTGCTCTTCATAGGATAAGCCACTTAGGCATTTTTGATTAACCCACTCAGCTTCACCAATAAGATCTTGCTCTAAGGCCTTACCGGCATCAGTTAAAAAAATCTGAAAGGCGCGGCGGTTATCAGACTCTTGATGGCGAGTGATATAACCCTGTACTTGCAGTTGATCTAATAGCCTAGTCATAGTGTAATTAGCCACATCACACACTTTAGACAGTTCAGTTTGGCTAATGCCCTCTTCTTGCCACAGTGAAAACAGCACAGGCCAAAGCTTAACGTCAAGTTGGTAACGTTTTAAGCGTTCATCTAGCTCGTTTTGCAGCGTAAGATTAAGATGCGAGATTTGATAATATAGGCTTTCGTATCGTTTCATATAACCACTCCTACAGGCTCATCAATCCTTAGTTAAGCGCAAAAGTTAATCATCAACATAAAATACTTGGTGGCTGGTGCGTAAAAGAACTAACCAAGTTAATCAATGTTGCCCTAAAAATGTAATTGCTACTAATCATTGGTGCTATCACTAACGGATGTGACTAACATCAACAGGCTTAAGTACTGATATTATTTATCTTTATACTTATTAAGCTTGTTAACGTGTAGGTCAGTAAACCCTTGCGGAGCTGCTTTGTTATACAACAGCTTGCTACACAGGCCAATTAGCACCTCACCCTCTTTGTACGTATAAGACCGCTTTTTTAGTCAATCTATTACAAACTGATTTATATAACGGTAATAGCAAGCCCGCCCCAAACAAGCGATGATGCCTCGCTCAATGGGCACTTCAATGGTGTTTTCTAATAGTTTCACAGCCTTAATATCAACAATCTGATGCTCAGTGCCAATGCTACTTATTAAGGTTAGTCCATTATTTGCTAGCGGCTCATAGTCAACGATAAAAATTGCATGGTTATCTACGCTGACTTTAACCTTTTCAACCGGGGTGATAAGAAAATATTCATTATCAATACAATGAAGCACACTGGCAAAAAGCTTAGCAAATTTTGTCGGTAAAGGACTGGCTAAATAGAACCAATCCCCATGATGGTCAATATAAAACAATGGCTCAGTGCTACATAAATCAACTTCTGCACCTAATTGACTGGCAATACTCAATGGTTCATCATTTTTATGTTTAGTCATTAGCAACGTGCTCATCGGCAGCAATCAGTAACTGAAGTAAGGCTTCTACTGGGTGTTTTGGCTTAAAGCCCGCAAAACGTTTCACTTGGCTACGGCAAGAATAGCCTGATACCAATATTTGGCTTTTCTCAGCGATGCTGTCTAAGGTTGGCTGCCAAGACATAGCAAACAGCTTAGATGAGCGGCCCATATTATCCAGTTCATGGCCATAGGTGCCCGCCATACCGCAGCAACCCACGTTGATCATTTCAAACTCAGCGCCAAAATGATTAAATACCGCTTTCCATTCGTTGGCCGTAGCCGGTTTTGCGGTGGATTCAGTACAATGACTAAACCAACTAAATGACGCGCTGGTTTTGTCTAACGCTGGCATGAGTTGAATCGCATCGGTTAACCACTCATTAGCTAACAGTACTTCAAAATTGCCTCGCTGCGCCCCTAGCACCTCTTGATATTCATCTCGATAACAAAGCACTAATGCAGGGTCTAAGCCAACCATCGGCATATCAAGTTGATAAACTTGATTTAAAAAGTCTGCACTTGATTTGGCAGTCGCGGCAAATTTATCTAAAAAGCCTTTAATGTGTGATGGTTTACCATTGGGTTTAAACGGCAATAACACCGGCTTTAAACCTATTTTTTCTATTAATTGTATAAAACGATAAACCAGCTCAGCATCATAAAAACTGTTAAATGGATCTTGCACCACCAGTACATAATTGCCACGCTCTGATGTTGGAATACTTTGCAGCGCCTCTAAATCATAACCACGGCTTGGATGGCCATCCAGACGCTGTTTTAATGTGGGAACTGATAATGCAGGTGAATCTATATAACCAATAGATTTTTTGATAACCCACTGACTTAATTTATTTTGCGAGGCAAAATTGGTTACTTTTGGCATAGCAGCCATAAGCGGCAGCATGTCTTCAATACCTGCAACTAAATAGTCTTTTGCTGGGCGCATATATCGTTTGTAATAGATATTGAAAAATTGCGCGCGAAATTTAGGCACATCCACTTTAACAGGGCACTGCCCTGAACAGGCTTTACAGGCTAAACAGCCTTTTAACGAGTCCATGACTTCATGTGAATAATCATAATCTCGGCCAATGTGAAAGCTGTTTTGCGCTCGCTGCATAAAGCTTAAAGGTTTAGATTGAGCCAGTGCCTCTACATCAACGCCCTCTGCCTCCAGCAGCCTTAACCATTCCCGCATCAAGCCACTTCGGCCTTTAGGTGAATGGATCCGATCGCCGGTAACTTTAAATGACGGACACATGAACGAATAGCTACTGTAGTTAAAACATAAGCCATTACCATTACAATTCATTACATCAGGAAATGCATCACGGACTTGAATCGGAATTTGTCTATCAAAGGTGCCGCGCTTAACGCTATCAACATTAAACATCATTGGGCCACTGCCTTTAGGCGCGACTAGTTTGCCCGGATTTAATCGATTGTCAGGGTCAAATAAGCCTTTAACCTCTTCAAGTTCGCCATATAGTTCATCACCAAATACGGCTGGTCCATATTCACCACGCACCCCTTTACCATGTTCGCCCCACATCAAACCGCCATATTTAAGCGTGAGTTCAGCAACTTGATCGGATAACACTTTTAGCAGCTTTTCATCCGCTTCATCGCACATATCAAGCGCGGGACGCACATGCAGCACTCCTGCATCAACGTGACCAAACATGCCATATTGCAATTTATGGCCATCTAATAAGTCCCTAAACTCCATGATAAAGTCAGCTAAATTTTCTGGCGGTACGGCAGTATCTTCGGCAAATGGCAGTGGTTTTCTGCGGCCTTTAGTTGCGCCTAGCAAGCCTACGGCTTTTTTACGCATGGCGTAAATTTTATTAATACTGGGCTTATCTTCAGTAATTTGATAACCCACAACCCCAGCTTGTTCGCTAGCCAATTGTGCCGCCAGTGTTTTTTCAAGGGCAGCAATGCCTTGCCTAATATCAGCCTCATCCCCAGCGAATTCAACCATATTGAGGCCTTCAATGGTTTTATTGGGTACTGATTCAATGAGGTGAGACACTGAGTGCCAAATAATATCTTCACGGGCCAAATTCAGCACTTTTGAGTCTATGGTTTCGACCACGGTGGCATTGGCTTCAACCAATGATGGTGCATGACGCAATGCTGATTCAAACGAGTCATATTTAATATTTACCATCATCCGCGTATGTGGCAATGGGGTGATATTTAATTTGGCCTCTGTTAATACCGCCAGTGTACCTTCAGAGCCTGCAAGTATGCGTGATAAATCAAATTGGCTTAAATCATCATTCCATACATGTTTTAGATCGTATCCGGTTAAAAAACGATTTAATGGCGGAAACTGTTTTAGAATAAGCTCACGCTTGTCGCGGCAACGCTTGGCAATCGTGCTAATAATATTGGCAGCAAAGCTATTGGTGTTTACGGATTGGGACTCTGACTGATTTAACGCCTCATCTGCCGCTATTGGTGTGCTTGAAAGCACACTACCATCAACCAATACGCTGGTAAGGCCAAGGACATGATCAGATGTTTTACCGTAAACCAGTGAACCCGCACCCGATGCATCAGTGCTGACCATGCCGCCAACCGTTGCACGATTAGAGGTTGATAAATCTGGACTGAAAAAGAACCCATGTGGCCTAAGGGCATCATTAAGTGCATCTTTTACCACACCAGCTTGTACTCTTACCCAGCCTTCTTCTGCATTGACTTCCAGTACTTGATTCATGTGCCTTGATACATCAAGTATCAACCCATGGGTTAATGACTGGCCATTAGTCCCCGTTCCGCCGCCACGGGCACTAAAAGTCACTTGTTTATATTGAGGGTCAGCAGCTAATGTCATCACCAGCTCAACATCCGCCTGAGTGAGAGGATAAATAACCGATTGGGGTAAAAACTGGTAAACAGAATTGTCGGTCGCTTGAATTAAACGCGCACTATAACGTTTATCAATTTCGCCAGAAAACGAAGATGCTTCAAGCGCATCAAGAAAGCTTAAGTAAATTGGTTCTAACGTCTGTTGATGTGATAGCAGCGGTAACATAGTCAATTTCTGTTTATAGTAATTTAAAGTCATTATAAACAAAAAAAAAGCCGCTAAAAGCGGCTTTTGTTCATGTTGATAAATTAGTTAACTAAAAACTAACTTTTCAAGCATATTAAGCATGTTCTTCTGCTAAATATAACCAAGTGTCGATAACGGTATCAGGGTTAAGTGATACGGTATCAATACCTTGCTCTACAAGCCATTGCGCAAAGTCTGCATGGTCAGAAGGGCCTTGGCCACAAATACCCACATAAGCACCTTTCTTTTTAGCGGCTTTAATTGCTAATGAAAGTAACGCTTTTACTGCATCGTTACGCTCATCGAATAAGTGACTGATAATGCCAGAGTCGCGATCTAGACCCAAAGTTAACTGAGTTAAATCGTTTGAACCGATAGAGAAGCCATCGAAGTGTTCAAGGAACTGGTCAGCTAATAATGCGTTTGAAGGTAACTCACACATCATAATAACGCGAAGACCGTCTTTACCGCGTTCTAGACCTTCTTCTTTAAGAAGCTCAATAACTTGTGCAGCTTCATCAACGGTACGAACGAATGGGATCATAATCTCAACGTTCTTAAGGCCCATATCATTACGCACACGTTTAATTGCTTCACATTCTAGAGCAAAACAGTCACGGAACGATTCAGAGATATAACGACTAGCACCACGGAAGCCCAACATTGGGTTTTCTTCTTCAGGCTCGTAACGGTCACCACCAACAAGGTTAGCGTATTCGTTAGACTTAAAGTCTGACATACGTACGATAACTTTCTTAGGATAGAACGCACTACCAATGGTTGCGATACCTTCCACTAGACGAGCGACATAGTACTCAACTGGTGATTCGTAACCTGCAATCATTTCATTGATTTCTTGCTGCAGCTCAGCAGGTTGTGAATTAAATTCAAGCAGCGCTTTAGGGTGAATACCAATCATGCGATTGATAATAAACTCAAGACGCGCAAGTCCCACACCTTCGTTAGGTAAACGGGCGAAATCAAATGCACGATCAGGGTTACCGACGTTCATCATGATTTTCATTGGTAGTTCAGGCAAGGTATCAACACGGTTAGTGATAACTTCAAACTCTTGCTTACCATCGTAGATGAAACCGGTATCGCCTTCAGAACAAGATACAGTCACTACTTGGCCATTTTTGATACTGTCAGTAACATCACCACAACCAACAACTGCAGGAACACCAAGCTCACGCGCAATAATTGCTGCGTGACAAGTTCGGCCACCACGGTTAGTGACAATTGCGCTAGCGCGCTTCATGATAGGTTCCCAATCTGGATCAGTCATGTCAGTAACGAGTACATCACCTGGCTCGATTTGATCCATGTCTTCGATAGAGGCTAGCACTTTAGCTACACCAGTACCGATTTTATGACCAATCGCGCGTCCTTCTGAAACAACAGCACCTTTGGATTTTAAGTGGTAGCGTTCAATTAATTGCACGTCTTCACGGCTACGAACAGTTTCAGGACGAGCTTGAACGATATATAACTTACCGTCGTTGCCATCTTTTGCCCATTCGATATCCATTGCACGGCCATAATGTTGTTCAATGATCACCGCTTGCTTTGCAAGCTCCATCACTTCTTCATCATTAATAGAGAAAGTGCCGCGCTCAGCTGCTGCAACATCTTCGATTTTAACTTGCTTGCCGTGAGAAGCATCATCAGAGTAAACCATCTGAATCATCTTGCTACCGATATTACGGCGCACAACGGCTTTATGCCCTTGCGCTAAAATTGGTTTGTGAACATAGAATTCATCAGGGTTAACAGCGCCTTGTACTACCATTTCACCTAAACCAAATGATGAAGTGATAAAGACAACGTCGTTATTACCTGATTCAGTGTCCATGGTAAACATCACACCAGAAGACGCTTTATCTGAACGTACCATGCGTTGTACGCCAGCAGATAATGCCACACCTTGATGCTCGTAACCTTGGTGAACACGATAGGAAATTGCGCGGTCGTTAAATAGCGATGCGTAAACATGCTTAATCGCAAGCAGTACAGCTTCAAAGCCTTTAACGTTTAGGAAAGTTTCTTGTTGACCCGCAAACGAAGCATCTGGCATATCTTCAGCTGTTGCTGATGAACGCACTGCAAATGAAGCTTCTTGAGTCTCGCTAGAAAGTTGCTCGTAAGCTTCACGAATCGCATCTTCTAGTTCTGGTTGAAATGGGGTGTCGATAACCCATTGTCTGATCTGCGCACCAACTTTTGCAAGTTCGTTTACATCATCAACATCAAGGGTTGCCAAGATGTCGAAAATTTTCTGGTTAACACCACTTTGCTCTAGAAACTCATTAAATGCATGAGATGTAGTCGCAAATCCGCCAGGTACTTGAACACCGGCATTAGCCAGGTTACTGATCATTTCACCAAGTGACGCGTTCTTGCCGCCAACCTTGTTTACATCACCCATGCCTAATTCTTGATACCAGAGTATGTATTGCTGCACAGTTATCTCTCCACAAGTTTATTTCAATGGCCCCTTCACACGAGGGCAGAGGCATTCTACACTCCCCCTCAACAACCGTAAATGTATAATTTTATTTGTAATTTTATTACTACAAGAGGCTGAAATGACACCAAAAGTATTCTATATCTCAGATGGGACCGCGATCACAGCAGAAGTATTTGGCCATGCTGTCCTATCCCAATTTCCAGTTGATTTTGAAGCACTTACAATTCCATTTGTTGACAGCATTGCTAAAGCTGAAAAGGTAAAACAACAAATCAATGATAGTTTTATTACAACAAGCTTAAGACCCGTTGTGTTCCATTCCATCGTAAATTCCGACATTCGCGATATTATTTTCTCCAGTGAAGGTTTAGATTATGATTTTTTGAACACCTTTGTTTCGCCATTAGAACAACAACTGGGTATAAAAGCTGCGCCGGTGATCAACCGAACTCACGGTAAAAGCACGACTAACGAATCTTATGATAATCGTATTGATGCGATTAATTTCACTTTAGATAATGATGACGGTCAAACCATGAAACATATGGATAAAGCTGACATTATTTTGCTAGGTGTTTCTCGTTGCGGTAAAACGCCATCGAGTTTGTATCTTTCTATGCAATTTGGCATTAAAGCAGCAAACTACCCTTTTGTTGAAGATGACATGGATAATCTCAAGTTACCTGAAGCGTTAAAACGTAATAAGTCCAAATTATTTGGCTTAACCATTGATCCCCAACGTTTACATGAAATTCGCCAAGGCCGCATGGAAAACAGCCGCTATTCATCACTAAGACAATGCCGGATTGAAGTGAAAGAAGTAGAAATGATGTATAAAAAAGAACGGATCCCGTTTGTTAATACCACATCTCATTCTGTAGAAGAGATTTCAGCTAAAATCCTCGATATTACCGGGCTGAAGCGTCACATGTTTTAATTTTAATGTCGCTGTGGTTATTTAACTGTTAAGCCGAAAATGTGAAATTCATAACATTTTCGGCTAACTTATGTGAATAAAATGATATCAGTTCAAAAACCTGCATGATTTGTCCGTGTCTAACGCCTGCTAATTAGTTATAATCTCGAGCAATATGATGTTAATTCATCGCAAACATGCTCGGTAAAGTGAATGACTATTAAAACAGACGAACTACGTACATCCCTTTTATGTAAGGTTATTTCTCCTGCGCAACTCGCATCTGAATACCCACTGACGCAAGATGCTGCCGATTATTTAGTTGAGCAACGTCATGAAGTTGAAGCCATTATTGCTGGCGAAGATCAACGTTTATTGGTCATCATTGGTCCTTGTTCAATACATGACACCGAAGCCGCTTTAGATTACGCCCAGCGGTTAGCCAAACTTCACCATGAGTTAAAAGACGACTTATGCATTGTGATGCGGGTTTATTTTGAAAAGCCGCGTACTATTGTTGGCTGGAAAGGATTAATCTCAGACCCTGATCTTGATGGTAGTTTTAGCCCAAACAAAGGCTTACGTATGGCGCGTCATTTACTTCAGCAAATCACTGAATTAAAACTGCCTATTGCCACTGAGTTTTTAGATATGGTCAATGGTCAATATATTGCCGATTTAATTACCTGGGGCGCTATTGGTGCCCGCACCACTGAAAGCCAAATTCACCGTGAGATGGCGTCGGCTTTATCTTGCCCTGTTGGCTTTAAAAACGGTACTGACGGCAACATTAATATTGCAGTCGATGCTGTTCGCGCCGCCCAAGTACCACATATATTCTATTCACCAGATAAAGATGGTGCTATGGCAGTTTATCGTACACACGGTAACCCGTATGGCCATATCATTTTACGTGGTGGTAAAACCCCGAACTATTCAGCCGAAGATGTTGAAATCGTCCGCGCCCAGCTCGAAACCGTTGGCGTAACCCAACGTATGGTGGTTGATTTTAGCCATGGTAATAGTGAGAAAAAACATAAAAACCAGCTAAAAGTTGCTGATAGCATCATGGCGCAAATGCGCGCTGGCAGCACTGCGGTTGCAGGGATTATGGCAGAAAGCTTTATGATTGAAGGCAACCAGAAAGTCGTTGAAGGCCAGCCATTAACATACGGTCAAAGTATCACTGATGCTTGCCTGCATTGGGAAGACTCAGAAAAATTATTACGTGATTTAGCCCAAGCCTCTAAAGAACGTAAAGCACTTTTAGCCAAATAACGGCTCAAGTATTAACTTATAAAAAAGCCAGTTAGGGTAACCTAACTGGCTTTTTTATCGCTTTAACTTGTACTGACGTTAACTCACTTTTTGTGCCGACGGCTCCACTGCTTGTAAACAAGGAACATTGGTATAAGCGGGATCGTCATCTAATGAGCTTAATGATAATTGCTGAAATTGTTCATGTACGCTCATAAAGCTCTCAACCAACCTTGGATCAAAATGTTTGCCCTTTCCTGCAACTATCACTCTTACCGCTTCATAATGACTAAAGGGCTTTTTGTAACACCGTGGTGAAGTCAGCGCATCGTACACATCCACTAGCGCGACTATTCTTGCAGACAATGGGATCTCGAGACCTTTTAGCCCTTTAGGGTAACCACTGCCATCCCACTTTTCATGATGCCCACCAGCAATATCACGGCCCATTTTTATAAAACTGCATTGAGGCGCAAATTCAATTAGAGAATCTAACACTTCTGCGCCAATCACTGGATGAGCTTTAATATTTTCAAACTCTTCAGGGGTTAGTCGACCCGGTTTTAATAAAATAGCATCGGCAATCCCCACTTTACCAATATCATGTAATACAGCTGACAGAGTTATTTCTTCTACAAATGAGCCAGTTAACTCATTAGGCGCATCTTTGTCTAACCCTCTTTGGCTTGCCAATAACGCGGCATAGTGCTGCATACGTAATAAATGAGCGCCTGTTTCATTGTCGCGATATTCTGCCAATTTGGCTAAACCAATCACAGTTGCTCTTCTTGAAGTTAATGTTGACTGTAACGAACTGAATAATTTTTCTAATAAATAACTGACAGAAAGCGTAAGAATGGCATTAGCTGCCACAAAATTAATGCATACAACCGCCCAAATAATACTGTTGTAGCCTTCAATACTCGGCCAAGGCAACCAATTATAATGACCGCAAATACCGACAATAACTAACGACATGGCATTGAGTATTTGCGCCCAATAACTGGCATTACGACCTAATAACACCCCTGTTAATGGAGGAAAAAGAAATAACCAGAAAAAACCGGCACCACTTGGGCCTATCGCCAGTAAGAAGCCTGTTCCAATCATATAGGCAAGTAAGCAACCAATGATGAATCGCAGTCTATTTGCTAAGTTGTTTTTATAAATAATCAGCAATAAGGTGGCATAAACCACTGTATTAAAGATCGCCATCGGCCATAAGCCTTGAACAATACACAAATAAACACTAGTAAAGTAAACGGGAATACAAAGGAAGGCTAACGTGGTAAATATCCGGTCAAATACCACTTTACGCCAAATGCATAATGATTCATTTGATGCGGTGAGCTCTCTTAACAAGCCTGCAAATGGTGACATACTTCATCCTTGAATCGTTCATTGGAACAACCAACCTTGCCTTTTTAAAACAAAAATATGATGCTTTAAGCTTTAAGTATTGTAGAGATAGCGGGAATAGCAACATAAATTGCCGATAAAAACCTGTTACCTATAAATAGATTTGCCGCCACAGCCTTAAACAATTATTGCCCCATGAGCTCAATGTTTTTGCCGCTAACAGCTTGCAAGTTTGACTCAGGTAAAAAAAACTGCCAGCTTAAAGGAAAATATCAAGCACAAAATATTGATTATTTAAAAGGATTTACATGAAATCATCATCATCTCTTAAAACCATAGCTGTACTTGTTAGTAGCTTACTTTTGCCTGTGACATCTTTGGCTGCTAACAGCGATTTTAATACTGCATTTAAAGATTATAATTTAGCATTAGAAAATAATGATGCGGTGTTAGAACTACAATATGCCCGGTTAGCGTTTGATTTAGGTAAGCTCAAATTTGGCGAGGATAATATTAATAGCGCTAATTTAGCCTTAAATTTAGCTACTGCGTTAACTAAAAACGCGCAAAAATCACAAGCAATGACTTTTTACCAATTGGCCTTAGATATTTATCGTACCAATGGTGACGCCATTGACGATATAGAATTAATTGATCCACTCACCTTACTGGCCGATGCCACTACAAATAACAAACAAGCAAGATCTTTACTCAATGAAGCAATAAATATTAGTGAAGACTCTGGCAATCCACTATTACATGCTAAAACCTTGATGCTGGCATTTAAACGCTTGGTGAATACTGAGTTTTATACTTCTAGAGTTAAGCAATTTCTAATTGATGCTGAAACGATATACGTGCAGCATTTACCGGCTAATTCTGCAGATAGAGTCGATGCTACCTATCTGCTCGGCTCAGTATTACTTTGGGAAAAACAATACTCTGAAGCTGAAACTAAACTTTTACAAGCCATTAAAGAGTACAGCGTGCTCGATTATGACCATCCCTTCCAGTTAAGTGCTCACGCTAAATTAGTTGAAATTTACAGCTTGCAAGATGAGCCAACCAAGGCTACCGAGCATTGCGTAGCCATTGGAAATATGACGCCATGGGAAGCTAATCAAGAGCAAACACCACTATTTAGATCTAACCCTAATTATCCCAGATCAAAGCTGATTCAACGAAAAGAAGGCTTAGTTCAATTGTCATTAACGATTGATAAAAATGGCTTTGTCACCAATCCTAAAGTGATAAAATCCAAAGGTGGGAAATCCTTTGAAATAGAAGCATTAAAAGCACTTGAGAAATGGCGTTATGCGCCAAAATTTGTTGATGGCAAACCCGTTGAAGCAGAAACCACCCTGCAACTAGATTTTTCCATCGGATAAATTATTGGACATTCTACTGTTCTTTAAAGTCAGCCATCGCTAGCCACTTGAGTTATTTATCTAGGCTAAGACAGTAATAATAGTCTCGTTAATTGCTGTCCTAGTCTAATGTTAAGTGACTAAAGTTAAGTGCCTCATGTTACTTTACTAAGGTTAAGTGCCTCATGTTACTTTACTAAAGTTAAGTGACTCATGTTACTTTACTAAAGTTAAGTGACTCATGTTACTTTACTAAGGTAAAGTGACTCATGTTATTTGACTAATGTAAGGTGACTCATGTTACTTGACTAAGGTTAAGTGACTAATATTAAGCGACTCTCGTTAATTACTTAATCAACAACTCCCCCCGAAAAGCGATAATAAAATGATGAGCTACCCTTCAGTAAAAATTATATTTCAGTTAAGCATCATATCGATAATTTTCATTGGATTAAGTTCGCCAATTCTCGCCACAGCCAATGAAAAAAACGCCGCAGTAAATAGCCATAATACTCCTGCTATGTCTAACGCTAGCGCATCAACGTCCCATAAAACCAGCACCATTTTTTTGGTTCGCCATGGTGAAAAACAAACTGGTGAAGATCCACAATTAACAGAACAAGGTAAAAATCGCGCCCTTGCTTTAGCGAATACCTTATCAGCAATTAAGCTTGATGCCGTTTATAGCACTCAATACCAGCGCACAGAGCAAACAGCGCTGCCAACAGCTAACTCACAATACCTCAAAATCAGTTACTATAATCCCAGAGAGTTAGCTGAATTTGCCAGCCAATTACAGCTTAATAGTGGCGCTAAGGTATTAGTGGTTGGACACAGCAATACCACCCCTAAACTGGTGAATTTACTGGGCGGCGAACCCGGCACTGAGATTAATGAAAAATCTGAATTTGACCGTTTATATATAGTAACGATATTTGCCCCAAGCAGTTCAGAAAAACCAGCAGCGCAGGTTAGTACCACATTGCTAAAGTATTAGCCTACTAAAGACCTGTGTTATTGGCCTTGTTGATTTAACCTAAAACAAGTTAGAGGCTCATGAAACTTGTGCATATTATTATAATTAAACTTTGCTAATCTAAGGCTACTACTCCCTCGCACAGCTACCCTTTATTCCCGCTTAAACGTATAATCGCGCCACCTTGGCGAAGCCGCCACATAAAAGCATAATATTAGGTCGTTATATGCCCTCCACTAGTCAAACAGAAATCACATCACAGCTTAGTTTTCATGAAGATGTCGCTAAGCGAATCGAACAATCAGAGTCGCGAGTGATTAAAGCAATTTTCCCTTCCAATACCAACCATCACAACACCCTTTTTGGTGGCGATGCATTGGCGTGGATGGATGAAACCGCCTTTATTGCGGCCACCCGTTTTTGCCGTAAGTCTTTAGTTACTGTTAGTTCTGATCGCATTGATTTTAAAAAAGCGATACCGGCAGGTAGCTTAGCTGAGTTAATTGCCCGCGTTATCCACGTCGGTAACACATCAATTAAAGTTGAAGTGAATATATTCCTTGAAGATATGTATCAAGACAAGCGTGAGCATGCCATACGCGGGGTATTTACATTCGTCGCCGTTGATGAGCAGCGCGCTCCAACTCAAGTGTGGCCATAAACTCAAATTGCTATAAAAAACTGCCCATCATAAATCGTGATTGACCCTATTCAATGGCGAGTTGCTTATCAAAAAGCAGGTTTAAGTAACGGAATGACTCTTTCGCTCCGTTACTTTCTGTTTTTACGTACAATCATGCCTTTAACCCATAAGCTTATTAGACAAAAGTCTAAAATAATGAGTTAAATTGTTCGTTTGCCGCTTTGTATTTGATAAACCCTAGAATTTTATCTTACTTATCTGTTACATTAAATCTTCTTCACGTGCAAACAAGACTATTAAAAAGCCATGAAGCTACATAACTTAAATATAATTATTGCCGATGACCATCCATTATTTCGAAATGCATTAAGACAAGCGTTAAGTAATGCCTTTCAAGGTACCAATTGGTTTGAAGCAGACAGTGCTGAAGCGCTGCAACATATACTTGATGATAAAGCCAGTGAGCTTGACCTCATTTTACTTGATCTTCAAATGCCGGGATCCCATGGGTACTCTACGCTAATACATTTACGTGGCCATTACCCTGACATTCCTGTGGTGGTGATTTCAGCTCACGAAGATATCCAAACCATCAGTCGTGCTATTCATTACGGTAGCTCAGGCTTTATTCCTAAGTCGGCATCTATGGATACCCTTAAAGAAGCCCTTGATGGCGTTCTTCAAGGAGATATTTGGCTGCCTAAAGGAACTGAAGTACTCCCCGTTTCTGATGATCCTTCAAGCCAAATGGCCAGTAAGCTTTCAGACTTAACCCCGCAGCAATATCGGGTATTGCAAATGTTTGCAGAAGGCTTACTCAATAAGCAAATCGCCTATGACTTTGGTGTATCTGAAGCAACAATTAAGGCCCATGCCACAGCAATATTTCGTAAACTCGGGGTGAGAAACCGCACCCAAGCAGTTATCGCATTGCAGCAATTAGAAATGGAAAAGGTCGACCTATCTTAAGCGAACTCTCTCAACTGCCGTTTTCCCAAGCTTGTGAAAATAATAAAAAACCGATTTTAACTGAGTTAAAGTCGGTTTTTTCAAGTTCAACACAAGTATTAGAAATCGGCAGTGGTACTGGTCAGCATTGTGTTTATTTTGCTAAACATTTACCTCACTTAATCTGGCAAGCTAGCGATCAAAGTGATTACTTAGCCCAGCTTAATAGCCGCATCCACATTGAAGGTCCTGAAAACCTACTAGCCGCAATCGAACTTGATGTCACCAAGGCTTGGCCAAGTGCACAAATTGCGACAAACATTGATGGTTTATTTAGCGCCAATACTCTTCACATTATGAGCGAATCTATGGTAGTCGCCTTTTTTGAAGGCTTAGGGCAATATCTTAATTTACATGCTAATGTCGCAATTTATGGGCCGTTTAATTATCAAGGTCAATTTAGTAGCGACAGTAATGCGCAATTTGATATGTGGCTTAAGCAAAATAACCCTCAAAGCGGTATTAGAGATATAGAGTGGATAACATCACTTGCAAGCGATCAAGGCCTAAGCTTACAAGCCGACACCTCAATGCCGGCCAATAATCGCTTATTACATTTCAGCCGCAGCTAAATTAAATGATTATATTAAAGCACATCTCTTAATACTTAATCTCGGCAACATTAGCATTATTGCTTATCGCTTTTGCCGAACACTAAAACCATAAAATCAAAGCCCAAATAGCTTAAGTTATGTCGCAAAACTTTGTAAGCTAGAGCTTAGTTATTTCTCTAACGATATCTACAACAAGGAACACGCATTATGGGTTCGGTTACCACTAAAAAACACCCAAACGGTTTGGAATTTGTCGAAGTTAATACCCCACTTTGTCAGGCACGTATATTTCATCAAGGGGCTCAAATAGATTTTTTCCAGCCCAAAGATAAAGCGCCTTTGTTATGGGTCTCTGATGCTGATGATTATCAGCCGGGTAACGGTATTCGCGGCGGCATTCCAATATGTTGGCCATGGTTTGGTGCCAGTGACATTGAAGGTTTCCCGCAGCATGGTTTTGCCCGCACCAGTTTATGGTCTTTAGCATCCGTTAAAATGCGCAATCAAATTGTTGATTTAGTGTTTACCTTGAAAGTTTCAGCCGAGCAGCAACAGTATTGGCCACATGATACTGAGGTAAGTGTATTATTTTCACTGTCTGAAACGTTAACTGTCAGCATAGTGAATAAAAACAATGCTGATTACCCAATTAACTTTACCCAAGCATTGCACAGTTATTTTCCTATTGAGGATATTCATCAACTTAAAGCCTCAGGCTTTAAAGATTCCAAATACATAGAATTTGCCAAAGGCCCTTTTGCCCAAGAGTCTGACGACGTGTTATTTGACCGTGAAACTGACCGAGTTTATACAGGTTTAGCACAAACCCAGGTACTGCATACTGCAGCTGGTGATATTGAAGTCAGCCGTGAAAACAGCCAGTCTGCGGTGTTATGGAATCCGTGGATTGATAAGTCCCAGCGTTTATCTCGCTTTAATGATAATGACTATCTCACTATGGTTTGCCTTGAAGCGGCTAACGTATTAGAAGATGAAGTTCACTTGCAAGCAGGTGAAAGTCATACCCTCACAACCCACATTCGCTGGCGATAAGCATAATTTGCATCAGTTATTTCCCTGTTAATAGCACAGCTTAACCTGCTGTTGTTAACAGGGTGATATCAGCGAGTAAACTGCTGTGATAAACTAGCTTACAATCAATATCTTAAAAGACTACTCAGCCCAAATGACAGTTCGCCTTTTTACTGTTAAACGATTCTTTATCCTATGCTTTTTTACCATTGCATTAGGCTTGCTTGTGCTGCAACAAAATTTTCGCCCTATCGCCTTAAAAGTACTTAACACCCTCACCTCGGCTTATGATATTCAGGTTAAAGATCTCGCGGTTAGCTTTGATACTGTTAATAAACTCAATTTTAAATTTATCTCCCTTGAGTATGAAGATAGTGTAATTAGCTTACACAATGCCGAGCTAAGATTAGTCGATGGCTATGGCGCATTAAAAAACATGGCTCTGACAATACAAGATTTTGAGGCTGTTACAGTAGAAAGAATTGATGTTAACTTAGGTTATTCATTTCTTAAGCGCCGTTTTGTGGGTAAAGATAACCAAGCAACAACTGACGCTGATGTCGGCCTGAGTATCAATCATTTGCCGTTCATTGAGCTGGCTAAGATAAATATTTACTGGGCTGATGATAAAGACTTAACTCAGCCGTTAATCGAGGCGCATAATTTAAGCCTTGCTGCCAGTGGTCAAAATCAAAACATAGCAGTTAATCAAACAAGTCGTAAAAAAAGCGCTGCTACATCTTTTGCTACTTCAACTTCAACAATACTGACAGGTAAGCTGTTGCTTATGCAGCAAGAGTTTATTGATATTGCGCTAAGCCTAAATCCACGTGAGTGGCAGCTTAATTCCGATGTCGATATCAATAAAGTGCTCCAAAGCCTGCAATTGCTGGAACAGTCAGTGACTCAGAGAATAACGGCCACCACGAATACAGATGAACAGCAGGGATTACAACTATTATCCCAAGCTTTAGCCCCTGTAATAACGCCTATTTCAGCGGCAAATTATCAATTTAATGGCAACTGGTTAGGGCAAACACGATTAGATTTACCAAGTGGGTCAATCAGCAGTCATCACGAAATTAGCAATATTGAAATCGCGCCAACTGCTGACAATAACGTTAATAGTACTATTAGCTTTAAACCTGAAATGCCCATCAGCCTCGAGGTTAATTATCAGCCACAAGATACACATAATGCTAATCAGCGGGTATCAATTTCTTTAGCGCCGTTTTCGTGGCAGCAATCCACCAGCCCAAAGGCGCTTATAAAACTCAGCGGTTACTTAAATGATATTCAAGGTAATCGTGCAGATAGCGTTGCCAACGTAAATCAAAAAGTCGAAGATCGCCAAAATCTCGAAAAAAACCAAAGTGAGAACAATATACAGTCATTACTGACTCAAGTTGCTAAGCTTAGCGCCGAGACAAATACAGGATTACCTAAGGGTGACGCCACTATTGACTGGTCTTTGGCGTTTAACTCACCGACTTACATGGATATCACACTGGCTAACGATAGCCCAAACTCAAATAGCCATTATGATTTACATATAGCTTCATTCAATGCACAAATAGCCCATCCACTGCTTACTACTCAGCTCATTTTTACTGATAACAGCGCCGCTATTGCTAATGAAAATTACCAAGTAAAAAGCGCAATAAATGTTGATATCAACCAAGTTAAACCAATTGATTTAAGTCACTTAGATAATGTCGACAGTACTTTAATTATTGATGGCGCAAGCTTAACAGGCCAATTAGCTGTTGAGCATCAGCTAAGTCAAAATCACCCCACAACCAAAGTTAGCCTCAAACAAAACGCTCAATTACAGCTTAGTGATTTAAGCTTAATATCTGCCAACAAACTTATCGCCTTTGAGGGACTGAACTGGCAACAACAAGGGGCTAGCGAGCTTAGTTCAACCATTGACGGCAGCCAAATAAAGCTCAATGACTTCTCATTCGGATTTGATAAGTTTCATCTTCAAGATCTAAGCACGGCAACTGATACGATTAACGCCAAAGAATCGCTTGAAATACATTTAGGCCAATTTGCTGTTGATGCTAAACAAGCAATTGAGTTATTTATGCCAGCGACGTTACCCGTGGATGAATTAACCTCAAAGCTCTTACCTTCAAGTATGAACCAGCCTAAGAATCTAGCTAGTAACAATTCAACTAATGACATCAAAAGCCAACCAAGCTTACTTACGTCATTATTAAATCAGCGCAATAGCAGTGATTTAATCTGGCAATTAAACGATATCCGCATCGATAAATTGATCCCGACTAAATCAAAACTGCGCCGCTATCCACTACTGCGATTAGACAGCTTAACCCTTGAACAAAACCTGCAGTTACACAGCCAGCTGCTCACAGGTAAAGAGCTTTGGCAACTTGATGAGCTAGCACTATCGAGCTACCACCTACTGCAACTACCTAAAAATAATAACCCTTTATCATTAGCCGGTCAGTGGCACACTGACTCTGATTTAGCCCCTCTGCTTGGAGTGTTAGCGCAAACTCAAATGCTGCCGAGTGATTTATCCATTGCAGGCCATAATAAATTGGATGCTGGTTTTGCCCTTGTTGAAAGCCAAGGGGTATCCTTATTTGAAATGAAATTTACTCAGTCACTCTCTGATGTTGAGGCGCAGTACAACGAAATGTTTTTTGATAATGGCAGTATCAATGCCCAATGCCAATTTAACTGGCAACAAGCCCATAGCTCACAATTATTAACAAAAACCTACAGCCAAAGTCGATTATTGTGTCAACAAACTGAGCTAAACATTGCTAACGCCTATGTCGGCATAAACTTAGATGAACTCAATCTCAAAGCCGATATTTCATTAGGTAAAAATGAGCAAATACCTGCCAAAAACTGGTTACAAGAAATCACAGGTTTAAGTGATACAGACGTCAACTTAACAGCACGGGGCAATTTACTGGATGGCGAGTTTTTAATACCTGAGTTTTTTTTAAAATTACACGATAAGTCAGAAGGCTATTTGATGCTTAACGGCATTAGTTTACAAACCTTACTGGCAGCACAGCCTCAAGTAGGCGTATATGCCGATGGGATCTTTGACGGAGTCTTACCCGCGACTTTAGTTGATGGAAAAATTAATATTGCCGGAGGCCATTTAGCCGCCCGAGCCCCTGGCGGCTTAATCAAAGTCTCTAATAACCCAGCACTTGAGCAAGTGAAAGCAAGCCAACCTCATTTAGAGATAGTGGCGCAAGCATTAGAACACTTGCAGTATTCCGAGCTAATAAGCACACTTGATATGCAACAAAATGGCGATGCCCAATTAGCCGTTCAAGTAAAAGGACAAAGCAAAGATATTGAACGACCTATTCATTTGAACTACTCTCATGAAGAGAACCTATTTCAATTATACAAAAGCACGCAGATTGGTAACCAACTGCAAAATGATATTGAACGTTCCGTGAAGTAAAAGGACACCTTTGTGAACACTCAGTCGATTTACCGAATATTTCTTATTGCCGCATCTGTACTGCTGATAGGCGCCTGTACCCCAACCGTTAAAATTGAGCCACCAGATAAGCCTATTGTCATTAATCTTAATGTAAAAATTGAGCATGAAATCATTATAAAAATCGATAAAGAGCTCGATATTCTTTTAGAAGATGATGAGCTGTTTTAATCAATAAGGAAGCAATAATGAACACAAAAATCATGGCTTTAGTTTTAACGTTACTTCTAGGGTTAACACTGAGTTCAAATGTAGCTGCGTTGACATTGCAACAAGCTAAAGACCAAGGATTAGTTGGTGAGCAAACTAATGGTTATCTTGGTTTGGTGGTCAATGATAACGACGCAAAAACATTAATAACTGAGGTAAATAGTAAGCGAAAGCTACATTATCAAAAAATTGCCAAAAAGAATAAATTATCCACTGAAGATGTCGCTGCAAGAGCTGCGCAAAAAGCCATTGCCGCAGCTAGAAAAAGTCATTTTATCCAAACAGCTAAAGGGAAATGGACCCAAAAATAAATGACTAAATACCGATTTCAGTCGATCGATTATGGCTTGGAGCTTGGTATGAGAATTAACTGCATGAGGGATAATTGCATTATATGTACTAGCTCAGACTTTAACAAAACTAACGCGCCTTGGTTTAAAATACCTTGGCGCGCCGCAAACTTAAAATTACATAGTCACCATTGCCCAGTAATCGAGACGCGCCTTAGGATCTAACACCGCTTTTTTACACACTTCTTTGTATTTATTCATTAACGGACCTAAGCCGCTTTGGCCTTGTAAACTGGCAAGCTGCTGGTTTTTCGCTTCTGTGACCGCTTTAGCCGCCTTTTCGGCACTTAAGTAGCCCGCGGCTAATTTTTCAGCTTCAACTGCTGATGTTTTCAATCTTTCACCAACCGGTTTCATCTGCGGCGCATTCATACCCATAATCATGCTAGAGCTAATTTGATAATATGCGGCACATTGGACTAATTCATTAGTAAATGCGGCTTCAGCTTTATCTTGCGCCTGTACGCTTAAGCTAGTGGCAACTAACGTGATCGCAGCGGCGAACTGATATCCTTTTTTAAACATACTGTATCCTTTCTTAGTAATTAATTTCTGAGTGCGCAATGCTATTGCTAAATTGTTGTTGGTAATGAGCTAAACGATGCTTTAAATGCTGCTTAACCGTTGGCCATTCTGAATCAATAATGGAGTAAACAACTGTGTCTCTGACTGTGCCATCTTTCAAAAGTTTATGGTTTCTTAACACCCCATCTTGCTTAGCCCCAAGACGCGTAATTGCCTGCCTTGATGCTTGATTGTGCCAATGGGTGCGAAATTCCACCGCCATGACATCCAAGGTTGAAAACGCATAATCGAGTAATAACAATTTGGTTTCGGTGTTAACACCGGTGCGCTGGGCACGTTTTGCATACCAAGTGTAGCCAATTTCTAAGCGACGATTAGGTTGATCCCATTGGCAGATACGGGTGCTACCGATCACCTCACCTGAGGTTTTGTCCCGCACGGCAAAAGCCAATGCTTCGCCAAGTTGTTCTTGGGCTATGGCTTTTTCAACATAAGCTTTCATATCATTGGCATGGGGAACCGAGGTATACCAAAGCTCCCATAAGTTGCCATCAGCAGCTGCAAGACTTAGCGCTGGCACATGCTCGAGTGTTAACGGCTCTAAAATGACATGTTCACCCATTAAAAAAGTATGACTGTCTGCGTATGCCATTGAGTGCTCCTAGGTAAATAGTTAACTTGATCAAACAATGACAGAATACATGATCTAGATCAGAATAAAATCACCTTTTTGCTATTAAAAACAACAATAATGTCTTGTCTCATACGAACCAAAAAACCAAAAAGACCAATATCAATTGATATTGGTCTTTGGAGTAAGTGTTCTGAGTCAAGATTGCTGCTCGAGTGTAACGATGGATTTAGCTTATTTTGTGCTAATTAAAACTTATTTGATAAACACTGGTGCTGCCGCTTACTTCATTGCCAATAATTAATAATGGCAAACCTGTAGGGCTATCCTCAGCTAGAATAAATTTCATCCCTTCTGGGCCTAAATCACCCACAAGCTCAGGTTGCCCACTCATGGTTTCGCCGTCTATTTCAAAGTCGATATCAAAATCACGGTTCACCACATAGTCAATAAAACTGACGTCAAAAGGATTAGTAATATCGTAAATCATTATCCCAGATGTACGCTCTAAGCCGATGAAAGCATAATTTTTATCACCGATTCTACCTATCGCTAGCGCTTCAGGCTCAGGACCTTTATCATCACTGCGACTATCGCCTTTGCTTTCTTCATTATGATTGTTGAAGTTTTCACCTAGCACTGCTGCGGTAATCCTCTCAAAGTCATTACCACTATCAAAGACTAATTGACCAGCATGACTCCAGATAGAAAATGAGCGGCCACCATAAGATACAATTCTATCAAAATCGCCGTCATTATCATCATCACCCATGCTAGTGGTAACCTTTAATCGGCCTAATTGAGTTTTATCTTGGGCGGCTAATATTTGCGGGTGGCTTGAGTCTAAAATCAAATCATCGGCGCGGGCTTCTTCAGAAAAACCATCATAATCACGAGCATCACCTTCATTGGCTGTGACAATAAAGTCTTGTCCATGCCATTGATAACTGGCGATAGTGTCAGGCTGATACATCCCATAGACACCAGCATAATTAACGATATTAATGGCATCATCTTTGTCGCTGGCATCAAGCTCATTACCTGCTTTACCGTAATCTTTAAGGCCTAAAGCATTAATGGCTTCGACGGTATTATTCTCTAAGTTAATCACTGCGATAGCATTGTTTTCTTGTAAGCTGACATAAGCAAACTGATTATCTTTGGACACTGCAATATACTCAGGCTCAAGATCCTGTGAAACTGAAGCGTTTGGTCCATTAATCTTAATCATATTACTAAGCTCATTATGGCGAGCTTCACCTAGATTAAATTCATTAAAATCAATCAAAGTAGCAGTATCTGCTGGCAGACCATCGGTAATCTCTATCAACGCAATAGTACCTTCTGGATCAACGCTATAATCAGAGTTTGGCTCACCTTCATTTGCTATAACCAGTTTGGCACCATCATGGGTAAAAACCACATTATCCGGTAATGCCCCTACTTCTACGGCCTTAATAAATTCAGGCTCTGCAGTGGCTGATAATTGATAAAATGCAA
Organism: Shewanella sp. 3_MG-2023; assembly: GCF_030548765.1. Lineage (NCBI taxonomy): Bacteria > Pseudomonadati > Pseudomonadota > Gammaproteobacteria > Alteromonadales > Shewanellaceae > Shewanella > Shewanella sp. 3_MG-2023. The sequence goes on from NZ_JAUOSH010000010.1 coordinate 38,537, forward strand.
CGATACCATTGCCTTGGGTCGCATTGCCGGCACTATCAGCTCTCTCAACGGCGGCGGCTAATAAGTCGCCATAAATACTGACACTGTTGACGCTGCCTAAATCATTAATTTCAGCATCTTCAGCAACGTTTACACTTAAGGTTTTAGTGAGGTTGTTTAATGTTATCGCCGTTATGTCATCTGAATTAACCCTTGCTAACGAAGATAAGTCTAGGACATCTAACATGCCACTTTGTGCATTAACTACATATACGCTGTTGCTAGCCTGATGAAAGTCAACAATTTCTGCTGCGCTTTGGCCATAAATTCCTGATTCATAACGACCGATTAGCCCTAACTGCAATTGACCTTGAGCTTCAGCACATAGTATTTGAGTTTGGCCAGCAAGCACTTCATCTGTGTCTAAAACACCATTTATGTTTACATCAATCCCCGTGTCGATCTGTTGACCACCAAATGGACACTGGCTATTGCCAGCAGTTAATTCAGTGATTGAGATTAACGAGCTTAAACCATTCGTACCATCAACACCTTGAACGCCATTAAGACCATCATCACCATTACAGCCTGCTAGCAGCATCATTGACATTACTGTGGTTAACGGCAAAAATGTGGTTAACGGAAAAATTTTCGTTTTCATGCTTTAGTCTCTATTAAGTAATTGTTGCAAAGTTGGGCGCTAAGCTACTCAAGTTCGATGACACTAAAACGACAACAATGTTACTTTAATGTTAAGCCTCAACAGTCTGATTTAGTAAAGATTAAAATACACTTAATTCCTGATATTTTTCGATGCTGATCACCTTTTTCATGGTAAAATTTTGCCAGAATTTCGTACTCTCTTTCCTATAAAATTCTTCGATGTGATCCTATTTTATGTCTATCCAATGAGGTTTTTGTCAGCATGTCTTCTAACTCTCCTTCTGTGACCTCGGCGCAGAACTCCCCAAACCTTGCCATGCTTATTCCGATGCTGGCTGCGATTGTGGCCATCACCCCATTAGCCATCGATATGTATTTACCAGCAATGTCTGCCATTGCTGACAGCTATTCAACCCATGTCACCACAGTGCAGCAATCGTTAAGTATTTACCTTGCGGGCTACGCGCTAGGGATGCTCACTTTTGGCCCGCTTGCTGATCGCTTTGGCCGTAGACCCTTGGTCATTTTTGGCTTAAGTGGGTTTACCTTAATCAGTTTCTTTATTTCTATCACCGCTAATATTGAGTTATTTTTAGCGCTGCGTTTTTCCCAAGCATTTATTGGCGCAGCTGCCACGGTTGTGGTACCTGGTTATATTAAGGAAGTTTATGGTGACAATACTGCCAAAGGAATGTCTTACGTCAGCTTAATAATGATGTTAGCGCCGTTACTTGCGCCCAGTGTAGGCAGTTTAATTTTAGAAGTGGGTGAATGGCCGTTAATCTTTTTAAGCCAAAGTTGTTATGCTATATTTTTGCTTTTGTTGGTTATTTTTAAATTAAAAATGCCCAGCGACAAAGCAAAAGATGCCCGCAGTAATAAGTCTTTTTTAAACGCCTATAAAACCGTGCTGAGCCGCCAAGGTGTGAAACTCAATATTAGTTGCGGAGTACTGACTTCCTTTGCGTTTTTCTGTTATTTAACAGCTTCGCCTTTCATTTATATGGAAGTCTTTGATTTAGATAAAACCTTATTTTCAATATTATTCAGTACTAATGTCGGCGCTCTGATGTTGGCGAACATTTTAAACTCTCGAATTGTCGGGCGTTTTGGCTCAAACAGAATGCTGTTTGCTGCAACCGTGTTTGCCACCTTAGCAGCCGCAGGTTTGTTGCTGGTGAATCTTTTAGGCTTGAGTTACCACTTTACTGTCGCCATGCTGATCCCATTAATGGGCTGTTTAGGAGTGATGTCAGTTAATGCCGATGCCATTGTGTTGATGAAATTTAAACAAGAAACCGGTACTGCAACGGCTGTAATTGGCACTCTGAGATTTGGCTTTGGCTCATTAGCTGGCCCTTTATTGGCTTTCTTTTATACTGGCACCGCAGTGCCATTTTCGGCGATGATGCTGTTATCAGTGATAGCCGTGATGGGTTGCTTATTGTTCCAACGCACCCAGCCAAGAAACTAATCATCTAGCTGCTTGAACTTGTGATAAAACGGCTCATAAAGAGCCGTTTAAATTCACACTAACACCATAGGTAATGTGCTTAGTAACATCGTTGCCATCAACCAATTAAAATTTCGCTGACGAATAGGTGTGTTTAACTTCTGACTGATAGAAGAGCCTATCAGTACCCAAAGCAATGACATTGGTAGCCCTACAATATTGAATACCAGCACCCCACCAATTGCCGTTGTCCAATATAAATCACCACTAATAGTAAATGCGCTTAATAAGCTAATTGAAGCCATCCATGTTTTAGGGTTTATCCATTGGATAAAGGCCGCTTCAACTAAGGTTATCGGCTTAGCCCTTTCGCTGGCTTGATTGCGTCCATGTTGCGTGGCTATTTTGACCGCGAGATAGATCAAATAGCCAATGGATGCATATTTTAACATCTGATGCAGTAGCGGCCATGACTCAAATAAAGACCCTAACCCCAATAACACAGCCACATGTAAACTGGTTTGGCCTACACGGATCCCAATCATATGCGGCACTGTTTGTTTAACACCAAAATTAGCACCAGAGTTAGCCAATAGCACATTATTAGGACCGGGTGTGCCCGTCATGGTCGCGCAAAATAGTGCGGCCGATAACATCAACATGACAACAGATGGGTCCATATATTTCCTATTTAAACATTTTAATAAAGTCGCCTTAAACTCAGCAAATACCTGTCCGAAAAACAACACGATACAAGCAAGCGTAATATACTCGGTTTAATTCAAGTTTCTGCAGTTTTCACGCTTTTTAATTAATTTAAAACGCCTAATTGTCATTTATCTTAAACAATCATGAAATACTTTCACCTAAATTACTTTATTTCAACAAGACACTTGTATCGTGCTCAAAAATAAATATGATGAAGGTATCTTGGAAATCAGCAAGATACATATTTAGTCAAATTATCTGAGGCGGTTTTCTACTGCGTAGATAAGCGAGTTCGAATTACCGTTCGGGCTTATTTTTAGAACGATTACCGTCGTTGTAGCAAGATACTGTTTACCATAACGGTAACTTAAGAGGATTTAGCAATGGAAAAATTATCCGGCGCCAGCATGATAGTGCGCTCGTTAATCGATGAAGGCGTAAAACACATTTTCGGCTACCCAGGTGGCTCAGTACTCGACATCTACGATGCGCTGCACAAAGATTCTGGCGTAGAGCATATCCTAGTAAGACATGAACAAGCAGCTGTGCATATGGCTGATGGTTATGCCCGCGCCACCGGTGATGTGGGTGTCGTACTGGTAACCTCTGGTCCTGGTGCTACTAACGCCATTACCGGTATTGCTACCGCCTACATGGACTCTATTCCTTTAGTGGTTTTATCAGGCCAAGTTCCGAGTAATTTGATTGGTAATGATGCTTTCCAAGAATGTGACATGATTGGGATCTCACGCCCTATTGTCAAACATAGCTTTTTAGTTAAAGATCCCCGTGAAATCCCCGAAATCATCAAAAAAGCTTTTTATATTGCAGCAACCGGTAGACCTGGCCCTGTCGTAGTTGATTTACCAAAAGATTGCTTAAACCCTGAAGTCCTGCACGAATACATTTACCCTGAAAGCGTTAATATGCGCTCTTACAATCCGACAACCGCAGGCCACAAAGGTCAGATACGCCGTGGATTACAAGCGCTGTTATCGGCTAAAAAACCTGTGTTATATGTGGGCGGCGGCGCTATTATTTCAGGTTGCGACCAACAAATTATTCGCCTAGCTGCAAAGCTCAATATTCCAGTCATTAATACCTTAATGGGCTTAGGCGCATTCCCTGGCACTCACCCACAATGCTTAGGTATGTTAGGCATGCACGGTTTATATGAAGCTAATATGGCGATGCACAACTGTGACTTAATTTTTGGTATTGGGGTGCGTTTTGATGACCGTACCACCAATAATGTAGAAAAATATTGCCCTAATGCCACCATTTTGCATATCGATATTGATCCGGCATCTATTTCTAAAACCATACGAGTGGATATACCGATTGTTGGCTCTGCTGAAAATATCCTCGATAGCATGTTAGCTTTACTTGATGACACCGAAAAAACCAACGACAGCGAAGCGCTTGATGCTTGGTGGGTTGAGATTAATCAATGGCGCGAAAAAGATTGTTTAGCCTATGACAAATCAAGTAATCGCATAAAGCCACAGCAAGTGATCGAAACACTGCATAAATTAACCAATGGCGATGCCTACGTCACCTCTGATGTGGGTCAGCACCAAATGTTTGCCGCGCTTTACTATCCATTTGATAAGCCACGCCGTTGGATTAACTCAGGTGGGCTTGGCACCATGGGCTTTGGTTTACCTGCAGCCATGGGCGTAAAAATGGCGATGCCAGATGAAACCGTAGTGTGTGTTACGGGTGATGGTTCAATCCAAATGAATATTCAAGAACTTTCAACTGCGCTGCAATATGACACCCCAGTAAAAATCATTAATTTGAATAACCGTTTCTTAGGTATGGTTAAGCAATGGCAAGACATGATTTATTCAGGTCGTCATTCACACTCTTATATGGATTCAGTGCCTAATTTTGCCAAAATCGCTGAAGCTTATGGCCATGTTGGCATGACGATTAGTGATCCTAACGAATTAGAGTCAAAGTTAGCTGAAGCATTGGCAATGAAAGACAAGTTAGTCTTTGTTGATATTAGCGTTGATGAAACAGAGCATGTTTATCCAATGTTGATCCGTGGAGAAGCAATGAAAGATATGTGGTTAAGTAAAACGGAGAGAAGCTAATGCGTCGTATTATTTCTGTATTATTAGAAAACCAACCAGGGGCATTGTCTCGTGTGGTTGGACTGTTTTCTCAGCGTGGCTACAACATCGAAAGCTTAACCGTTGCGCCAACAGAAGACACCACCCTGTCACGCCTTAATATTACGGTGAATGCTGAAGCTGATGTTCACGAACAAATTGAAAAGCAACTTCATAAGTTAATTGATATTTTAAAAGTCTCTAACATAACTGAAAATGCCCATATTGAGCGAGAACTGGCATTGGTCAAAGTTAAAGCCCAAGGAGAGATGCGTGAAGAAGTCAAACGCACTGCTGATATCTTCCGTGGTCAAATAGTGGATGTCACCGCCAGCTTGTATACCATTCAAATGGCCGGTACCAGCGAAAAAATAGATGCCTTCATCAGCGCGCTTGCTGAAGTCACAAAGGTGATTGAAGTTTCTCGCTCAGGCGTTGTAGGTCTTGCCCGTGGCGAGAAAGTCATGAAAGCATAGCAGTTCACTTTTTACATGGCTAGTAACAAGTCTATGCTTAAAAAAGTGTCACAATAAAGGGAGCTGATTAGCTCCCTTTATTATGCTCATTATTGACCCCTCCTGAGATAACCTGTTTTTGAGGCTAATTGATTCACTGTTCATGTTTGAGAGCAATAATGTTTGATCAGAAATGGCAGGGGCTTGCTTATTTATTGAACTTCGACTTGATGAAATTTGATCGTTTTCACTAGCTGAAGTGAAGTTATTGTCAATTGAAAACAATATCGTTTGATCATTTTGTAACTCACCTCTGGACATTTCCGAGTTAGATCTCTAAATCTAATTGGTGAATTTAGGATTAAAATTTCTATGCTAAGTGAGTTCAACTACAAATGAGTGGCCAAATTCACCTTGTCACTACACTAAACGTTCATTTCCTACAAATGCCAGTAACTCTTTGGGTTGCTCACCTTTAATCGCTGAATTTATGCGTCGTTGAATACTAGTGTAATCTGAAGTTTCAGGTGTTGCAGCCATTTACGCGCGAATTGGATTCAAATCAACATAGGCCATACTGGCAAGAACTGCTGCGTCAAAACTTTATAAACTGCAGACAGATCATATTGATTCACCTTGTTAGCTTTACGCTTAAAGCGAAAACAGCCCTACCCTATATTTTGCTCACTCTGTTATACTAACCAGCTATTCTTTACCACTGCGCCATGATTAACGCTAAACCAAGCATTGATCATTGCTGACAGTGTTGTTAATTATCATTTTACTTTACCCGAGATTACACATGCCATTTTCGAAGCTGGGATTAAGCGATCCAATAATCAGTGCACTTAGTTCTTTAGGTTATACCAAGCCGACTCCCATTCAATCTAAGGCTATACCTGTTGCTTTATCGGGTAAAAATATCATTGCCGCGGCGCAAACCGGCACCGGTAAAACAGCCAGCTTTGTACTGCCTATTATCGAACGCTTTAAAGCCCCCCATAAGGTACGTGGCAAACGCGTCAAAGCACTGGTATTAGCACCTACCCGTGAACTGGTGATTCAGGTTGAGCAGAACATCAAAAAATACAGCCAGAACTTATCAATAAATTCAATGGTCATGTATGGCGGCGTTGACAGTAATGCCCAAAAGCAAAAGCTCATTGAAGGCATTGATATCCTGGTGGCAACACCTGGCCGTTTGCTGGATATGTATACTCAACGTGCCGTTAACTTTGACGAGCTTGAAGTGTTAGTGCTTGATGAAGCCGATAGAATGCTGGATATGGGCTTTATTGAAGACATTAACCGCATCATCGAATTGTTGCCTGATGAACGTCAAAACATGTTGTTTTCAGCCACTTTGTCTAACCAAGTTCGCGCTCTGGCTAAATCAGCTATGCGTAACCCAGTGCAAATTTCAGTGGTTGAAGATGCTGACGCAGCGCCAAAAATTGATCAATGGTTAGTTACCGTTGATAAAGAAAAGAAGTCAGCATTACTAAGCCAGTTGATTAAAGACAACGATTGGAAACAAGCGCTGATCTTTATCGAAACTAAACACGGTGCAGCAAAGCTGGTGACTCAATTAGAAAAGCGCGGCATTATTGCAGAGTCTTTTCATAGTGGTCGTAGCCAGCCGATACGTGAGCAATTACTTAAAGATTTTAAAGATGGAAAAATCACCTATCTTATTGCCACTGGTGTTGCTTCTCGTGGTATTGATATTGATGACTTACCTATCGTCATTAACTACGACTTACCATACCCTGCTGATGATTATGTGCATCGCATTGGTCGTACTGGCCGTGCTGGGGCGTCTGGTATTGCAGTGTCATTGGTGTCAAAAGATGACTTTAAAAATCTCTGCGCAATTGAGCGCCGTTTGGGTCACTTAATTGTCCGTAAAGAAGTTGAAGGTTTTGAAGTTCGCAAAGAAGTGCCGATTTCAATCTTAGATTTTGTGCCAAAGAACGCCAAAATGCCAAAAGCTAAAACGGATGACAAGCCAACGCTTTCACGTGGTAAGTCAGATAAGCCGAAGAATAATCATTACGATAAAAACAAAGCCAAACGCTTTAATAAAGAAAGCGCAGCTAAAAGCCCATATAAAACTAGTGACCGCGGCGAGAATAGAAGCTCAGACTCTCGCAAGCCTAGTAAAAATAACACCAGCAGATCAGTGCCCAATGGCACTGGCGCTGTAAACCCTTGGGGTAAATAGGCTGATATTTTTATAGCCGCTAGGTTAAAAGCCACACTTGGTCAATATTGTTTAAAGCGCCGCTAATTTAATAGCGGCGCTTTTTTAATGCTGATTACCTCAGTATGAGTATCTGTAGTTAATGGTTAATGGTTAATTGTGAATGGTTATTTATCACGAATAGTCACTCGCCACGGTGGATTTAATCGATTCTCTCCTGCCCAATACAGCTTTATCTTATTACCTGCAGGATCAAACAGCCTTGCTTCACGCCATAAATAGTCTTGATCTGTGGGCAAAGTTTCAAATTCGATGCCTTTTTTAATCAGCTGATTAACCCATTCATCTAGTTGCTCATGTTCAAAATAGATAACGGTTCGGTTATCACTCATATTCAATTGCAGCTCATCTAAGGTTAATGAAAAACTGGCCTCACCATCAGGACACATAAAACGAGCGTAATGGGCAGTATTAACGATTTGAGTAAAACCGAGAGTTAAATAAAACTCACAGGCTTTAGTCATATTATTAACCGTTAAGGTAACTTGATTAAGATGCATACTGACTCCGACTTAAGATAAATCTCCAACTAATACTGTTCGTTTTTACTGTTGCTTATACTATTTATAAGCGCCAATGAAACTTAAACATAACGATTTCGTTCACTGGGAATATCCGTTAAATACTGGACAAACTCTACCTCAATGCCATCAGGGTCAAGATAATAAACACTGTCAGAGTAAGTATCTTCACGGCCTTTAATCGCTATTTCAAAACCAGCTTGCTCCATTCTTGCCATTAAACTTTTAAGATCTGACACCACATAAGCAAAATGGGCTAAGCCTAAATCATAACCTTCATTGGGACGCATTTTTCCTTTACCGCCATCGTTAAGCGATAAGTAATTATATTCATCACCAAAGTGCAGCCATTTACGCTGCACCCCATGCCACTCACCTTCACCACCGCCGCGAACTTGCCAATGGGGAAAAGCTGCCCGATAAAACGCTAAGCTAGCGTCTAAATTTTGTACTACTAAATTTAAATGCTCTAATCGCATAATCATATTCCTTGTTTTAAAAAGCTGACATTACTTATTAATCATCACTTGATTGAATAGGGTTCGGCTTAGTTCAATAACCGCTGTGATTGCGTTTTCTGCTGACAAATCATGATTCTTAGCGCCACTTGGGGAGCGGCTTGGGTCATCTGAAGCATCATAAGCTTGCTCAGTGACCACTTCCTTAGAGGGTTTGATTACTGTGGTAACCGGAGTTGTTGTTCGATGACTGAATGTATTCACTTGTTCAGTTTTAAAAATTAAATACGTCATTTTGCCTCCTGCATTGCAACGATTTTTAAATCAACTTGTTGTAATATAGTGCCACTATAAAACCTCAACCTTGGTTGAGGTAAAGTATTATTTTTACTGTAATAGGAATATTTTGATGCTTGATGAAATGGATTTAACAGTCGGGCAAGTGGCCAAGCGTTGCGGCATAAAAGTCTCAAGCCTGCATTTTTATGAATCAAAAGGCTTGATCACCAGTTTGCGCAATCAAGGCAATCAGCGCCGCTATCGCCGAGATGTGATCAGGCGGATATCCGTGATAAAAGCCGCCCAAACCATGGGAATAAGCTTGCAGGATATCAAGCAGGCATTTAGCCACCTTCCCAATGAACGCACCCCAACCCCTGAAGACTGGGCGTTGCTATCGACCAAGTGGCAAAATCAGTTAACTAGAAAAATCAATTATTTGACTAATTTACGTGACTCTCTAGATGGCTGTATTGGTTGTGGATGTTTATCAATGAAAAACTGCCCCATATACAATCCTAATGATGAACTGGGTAACAATGATGCTGGTGCGGTCATTTTAGATAGAGCGCTTAAATAGGGGCTTGTGACTTTTACGAGCAGTGCTTTTATTGAAAGCGACGTTATCGCGAAGTGCTTTTGTTGAGAGTGACTTTAATGTGGGATCAATAATGTGGCGTCAATTTGTTGTGAGGGGCTTTATAAACAGTCATAAGGCAAAAAGCCCAACTAGGAAAATGAATCTAGTTGGGCAAAAATCAGGGAAGAGATGAAACTAGTGCCCTTTATTATTTACCTAAAGGGCGGTAACGCATTAACTTTCAATCGTATTACTGGTAGCGCTGCGCGCAGAATTGATTTGAATTTTACGTGCTTTTAACGCTTCAGGGATTTCTCTTACTAAATCAACATTTAATAAACCATTTTCTAATTCAGCACCAACAACCTTGACATGGTCTGCTAACTGGAAAGTGCGCTCAAATCCACGCTCTGCGATACCTTGATGTAAGTATTTACGTTCATCGTTTACTGCAGCCACTTTACTGCCTTTGACGAGTAACTTGTCACCTTCGCTAGTGATATCAAGTTCTTGCATACTAAATCCAGCAACCGCCATAGTGATACGGTAGCGATTTTCGCCAAGTAATTCGATGTTGTATGGAGGGTAACCGGTGTTACCATTTTGTACTGCGGCGTGTTCTGCCATTTTAGCTAAACGGTCAAAACCAATCGCACTACGATAAAGAGGGGTTAAATCTGGAGTTAGGTTAAATTTGCGCATAATCATATCCTTGTCTAAAGCAATATGTGAAAAATAAAATGCCATTATTGGCGGTTTGTCATTACCCTTGCGGCGTAATGGTAGTTAGTACCTCTATTGAGCGTGCCTAACTTATAACTAGATATGAGAACGAAATTTTCTTTTTCAAGTAAATAACTGGAAATAATTTTAAAGGATGCTACCTGAAAGATTAAATCCCTTTAAATACAGTGTATTAAAAGTAAATAATTTTTAAATAAAAAAGGCAACCAAATGGTTGCCTTTAAATAAAACACTAGCGAATTACAGCTTTACTAATAAATACTGCAGCCTAATGAGCTTTTAGATTGGGTAAATTTCACTTCATTTTTCGGATTATAATCCTCAATTTGAATATTTTTCTCTTTCTTAACGTATTCATAAAGCTCAATGGCATCTACATAACCCGCTTCAAGAATATTAATCTTAGGGTAATTGTCACCACCTGCTGCGCTAAAACTTGGAATAGAGAACTGATAGGTTGCCGATATATCAAAAGGCTGACCATTAATACTATGAATTTCAACGTCTTGATCACGACATTTTACAGTCATATCAATACCGTAAAATTGCGCATAAGCACCGCTAGTTCGGGTATTGGTAGCCACTTTTGATAAATAGCTAATTAATTTGTCACCTGACATTTCTGCTAAACCAATAGTATTTGAAAATGGTTGCACCGTGAGCACATCACGATAAGCAATATTTCCTGCCGGAATAGAGGCTCTGACGCCACCAGAGTTCATGATACCAAAGTCAGCGCGCACTTTATTACTGTGTACTTTCGCAATTAACCTACCTAAATTGGTTTGCTGGGCACGCACCACCTTGCGATCGCCTTGTAATAGCCCATCTACTTTACCTATGATCACATCAAGCTCTGCGCTGCCTTTTTGCTGATAAGGTAATAACGCCGCTTCAACCTCAGGGTTACGCTCAACATGCTCACCTACTGGCCAAGCAAGCTTTTTACCAAAAGCCATTCGCTTTAAGTTAATTGGAATTAATCGGTAGTCCACTAAATACAATTTACCGTTAATGTATTCAAAATCAGCGCGGCCAACAAAGCGTCCCCACTCATGGGCTTGCATAATCCAAGTGCCATTTTGTTTGTCTGGACGACAAGAGTCACCCGCGGTGAAGGTTTTATCATATTCACTGTTGCGACCAGCCATACACACTGGATTTTGCGAGTGCCCGCCGATAATGGCGTCTAACTGCCCTTCCTCTAACGCTCTAGCCATCGTGACATCACCAGGGGCATTACTGCCAAAATCTGCATCCTGATAATGGCCCATATGGGTAGCTGCAAACACTAAGTCTACAGTTTCATTGGCTTTTATTTGCGGTAACAACTGCTTCATTTCCGCGATAGGATCGGTAAAAATCAACGATTCTGTATGCAATGGATTAGTTAGCTTTGGTGTGTCGTTAGTGGTCAACCCCACTACAGCAATGTCAATATCACCCACTTTGAACACTTTATAAGGTTCAAAATAACGTTGATTAGATTCTTTATCATAGATATTGGCAGCCAACATTGGAAATGTCGCTAACTCTGCTTGCTCTGCCAATACTGACAATGGGTTATCAAATTCATGATTGCCCACCGCCATGGCATCATAACCAATCATATTCATGCCAATAAAATCGGGGATGGCGTTTTGTAAGTCGGATTCTGGTACACCCGTATTGATGTCGCCACCTGATAACACTAAGGTATGCCCACCATTTGCGGCGACCTCTTTACGAATACCATCAATGACAGTAAACCGCGCTGCCATGCCATACTCACCCGCTTTGTTATGCCAAAAACGACCATGATTATCATTGGTATGCACCACAGTAAATTTAGTGCAATTATTATCTTCGCAGTCAGGTTTTCGATCACACGCAGTTAAACTGGTTAATACACCGATGACGACCAGTAGACTCGGAATTTTTCTTATCATTATGTTATCCGTAAACCTTCAATTTAATACAAGTTGCCTGCAATTTGTTTGCAACTAGTTTCACTACATAAAACGAGCTGTATTTTAACAAAAGTTTACTAAATATTGTGATTTATTTTTAAGTTATCACTTTAAATAACAATGATTTAGTTTTTATTAATACACGCAGATTGTCCAATATAATAAAAAGGGATTTAGCCAAATGATTGAGCTGTTCGAATATAAAAAAGGCTCAGCGCCATAACAGCGCTAAGCCTCTTGTTTTTTATAGCATTTAACTATCACAAGTTAATAGTGACATTGTACTTAATTTGAAACAGCCACACTAAAGTGCCAGTTATGCTTTCCCGAGTTTATCGGTTAGCCATTGACCAATGTGGGACAACTGCGCAGGTATAACACTATGTGCCATAGGGTAAGTAAGCCACTTGCTCGAATAGCCTGCTTTAATTAAGGCATCATGGGCCATTTTTCCAGCAAATAATGGCACCACTTCATCTTGCTCACCATGGTTTTGTAATATCGGCGTATCACTGTTAGCTTCGCTTAAGCCCTCAGGTAAAGCCTCTCCTGCGGGTAAATAACATGACAATGCCATAATGCCTGCAAGTTTTTGCTCAAACCTCAACCCAGTAAATAAACTCATGACGCCACCTTGGCTAAAACCTGCCAGCACAATGTTTTGAGCGCTAATACCCGATTCAATTTGTTCATTGATCAGCGCTTTTACTGCGATTTCAGAGGTTAACACCCCATTGATATCGGCTCGATCATGTAAATCCATGCTTTTAATATCATACCAAGATCGCATGATATAGCCGCCATTTATGGTCACCGCTTGTTCTGGTGCATGGGGAAAAACAAATCGAATACTATGATCACTTGGTAAACCTAAAACAGGCACGACGGGCGCAAACCCGGCTCCTGAGTCTCCTAAGCCATGTAACCAAATGACACATGACTTCGCAGGTGTAGCTGGTTCAACTGTTATACGTTCTAGTAGGGTTGTCACCGACGACATAATTAAATCCTTTATGATGAATTGCGGCTATCTTATACCAATCCATAAGCACCGTTAAGCTTGAAACAAAAAAGGTAGCCGTAGCTACCTTTTTCAATTTACACCGTTTTTAACTTACTCATTAGTTAATCAAAAGAAATTATTGAGCACAACTTTTCACTAACGCGCCATTACGGTAGAAATTTAATTGACCTTCTACAGGTGCATAATCGGCAGCTGATAATACAGGGTTTGCCACAAAGTACTCACGAAAAACTGCTGCATCAGTTAATTGGGTATCTATGTAGTTTTTATGTTGATTAATAACTGGATAATCGTCACCACCAGCAGCACTGAAATGGATTAACGAGAAGGTATAATCATCTTCTAAATCGAAACTACGGCCACCAAGAGAAGCAATATCGACGGTTTCAGCATCACAATTCACATCCATAGCTACATGGTTAAATTGTGGGAAACCACCACCGGTTTTAACTGCCACAGCAGCTAAATAGTCTTCAACTTCCGCACCCGTCATAGTGACATAAGACACAAAATTACCAAATGGCTGTACAGTTAACACATCACGGTATGAAATATCACCTTCAGCGATAGAAGCACGGACACCACCTGAATTCATTACGCCAAAGTCTGCGGTGACATTGAAGTTATTGCTAACAAATTCTGAATAAGCTGTAGTGAGCAGGTTACCTAGGTTTGTTTGCTCAACACGTACCACTTCACGATCGCCTTCAAACTTACCATCAGTATAGGAAATCACTACATCTAACAATTCTTGACCGCGCTGTTGATATGGCAATAAGGTGTCATATACTGTTTGGTCTTTTTCAATTTCTTCAGTAATGAAAACTAACTCGCCACTTTCATCTTCTTGCTTTAAGTTAATTGGGATGAGTGAGTATTCTGCCAGCGTTAGCTCTCCATCCATGTATTCAAAATCAGCACGTCCAACGTACTTGCCCCATTCATGGGCTTGCATGATATAAGTCCCATTTTGCTGATCAGGTTTACAGTCATCACCTGGAGCAAAGTCGGCGTACTCATCCCCTTCCATACATACTGGGTTTTGTGAATGACCACCTATAATCGCGTGCAGTTGACCTTGCTCAACTGAGCGAGCTAGCATCACATCACCAGCGGCTTCTGTACCATGATTACCGTCAGCATAATGACCCATATGGGTTACAGCAAACACCATATCAACGTCTTCATTGGCTTCGATTTCAGCAAGAACAATAGGCAGCTCGTCTTGAGGATCGGTAAATGTCAGTCTGTCGACATTTTCTGGATTAACAATTTTGGGGGTATCAACAGTGGTAAAACCGATAATTGCAATTTTTACGCCATTAATATCAAACACTCGGTAAGGTTCAAAATAGCGCGCGTCTGCATTTTTGTCATAGATGTTAGCTGCAAGCATTGGAAAATTAGCCAATGTTGACTGCATATCAAGGGTGCTTAGAGGATTGTCAAACTCATGGTTACCCACTGCCATAGCGTCATAACCTAATAGGTTCATCCCCATGAAGTCAGGAATGGCTTGCTGCATGTCTGACTCAGGTACACCAGTGTTAATATCACCACCAGATAAAAGAATGGTTTCACCGCCAGCACGCTCTACTTCATGTCGAATTTGATCAATCACAGTTTTACGCGCAGCCATACCATATTCGCCATTGCTGTTTTCCCAAAAACGGCCATGATTATCATTGGTATGAATAACAGTAAAGCTAGTACATGCATCACCAGCAGCTTCACAAGCTGTTAGGTTTTTATCATCGTCATTACTACAACCTGACAATGTCGCGAGTACAGCAGAGGCCACTAAGCATTTGCACAAGATGTTTTTCATGATCTAACCCTTAATCAATTTAATTTTTATAATGTACGAGCTATCCAGCCCATTGCTGAATGCTAGCAAACATTGCATAAATCTCATGTCAGTTTGATTACAAAAAACCACAATTTACCCAGCCACAACAACAAGATACATCTTGGAAAACATTAAAATCAAAAACAAAACACTCGCACAAAAAAAACAAAACAAGTCAGACATTTTAAGTTGTAACAACACAAATTGTATCTGGTTGATATTTGAACCCATATAGCCATAT
Source organism: Shewanella sp. 3_MG-2023 (assembly GCF_030548765.1). Classification (NCBI taxonomy): domain Bacteria; kingdom Pseudomonadati; phylum Pseudomonadota; class Gammaproteobacteria; order Alteromonadales; family Shewanellaceae; genus Shewanella; species Shewanella sp. 3_MG-2023. The sequence goes on from NZ_JAUOSH010000010.1 coordinate 53,823, forward strand.
TTTTCTATTGATGTGAGTTTTTTGTTAAAAGCACCGCAATTAAAGCAACCAATACTCGCTATTCCAATTCAATATTTTCAGTAACAGTAAATACATTTAGGCTCAAGCAGCTTCGAATTAATCGAACGTTATTGCCCATTTAATCCGCTTTTTTTGCTAAAATTTATCACTTAAACTCAGTCATAGAAGTTGAAATTATCAGGTGGCAATGATGGGGTTATTACAAAATGGACACTGGGTCGATCAATGGTACCCAACGAAGGAAAATGGCGGCAATTTTCACCGAGAAGATGCACAATTTAGGCATTGGATAACACCAGACGGCAGTGCAGAAGTAAGTGGTGATGCAGGCTTTAAAGCTGAAGCTGGACGTTACCATTTATACGTTTCATTGGCTTGTCCTTGGGCTCATAGAACCTTAATTTTTCTACAACTTAAACAGTTAACCCAAATGATTGATGTCACTGTGGTTGAGCCGCACATGCTCAGTAACGGCTGGGAGTTTGCAGGATCTAATCAGTCGGCAGCTGCTAATGCCATTGAAGGCGCTAATACCGATCCTTTGTTTAATAAAGATTACCTGTATCAAATTTACCAAATGGCCAAAGCTGATTATAACGGTCGTGTCACTGTGCCCGTATTATGGGATAAACACACTAATACCATAGTCAGTAATGAATCATCTGACATTATTCGTATGTTTAATCGGGCGTTTAATCATCTTACGGCTAACCATGACGACTATTATCCAGCAGCACTACGTCAAGATATTGATGAACTGAATGCCATGATTTACGACAACATTAATAATGGTGTATATCGCAGTGGTTTTGCTACTACTCAACAAGCATATGAAGCAGCAATAACGCCACTGTTTGCCAGCTTAGCGCAATTAGAACAACGCTTAGCAACAAAACGCTACTTAATGGGAGATGTGATAACTGAAGCAGATTGGCGTTTATTTACCACTTTAATTCGCTTTGATTGTGTTTATGTAGGCCACTTTAAAACCAATATTAGAACCATTGAGTCCTACCCTTGCCTTTCTGGTTACCTCAGGGACTTATACCAACAGCCTGGCATTGCTGACACGGTAAACTTTGAGCACATCAAGCAGCATTACTACTTTAGCCACCAACAAATTAATCCAACCCAAATCGTGCCAGTTGGCCCAGAGATTGACTATAGCAGTCCCCATAACCGAGATTCACTAGCCTAGGTGCTCCTGTAGTGAAGCTTGTCGCAGCCGAATCAGATTATTCGGCTGCAATGCCCATTATTTCGATGGCTTCATAAAATTGCTGGGCATTATCCAATTTTAAACTCCAGCGCACAGCGCCAGCATCTGCGATTAACATTAAACTGTCACTAAGACATTTCATGTCATCGACCATTGCGGTCAAGACGATGTTATTGGTATTTAATCGACACTGGATTTCAAATGGCGTGACCACTAATTTACCTTGGGAAAATTCAATTATCATTCGGATGCTTCTTTTATTTCAAACAAAAATCCCAAGTATATTAACTACACTTGGGATTACATTTGGGGTAATGCAGCAATAAATTAGTGCTGATGACCACCCTCACCGTGTGAATGACCGTGGGCAATTTCTTCATCAGTTGCATCACGAAAATCAACCACTTCGATATCAAAGGTTAACTCACGACCGGCTAATGGGTGGTTAGTATCGATGGTCGCCATGAATTTACCCATTTTAACGATAGTCACTTGGCGTTGGCCTTCTTCAGTATTGACAATAGCAGACATGCCCACTTTCCATACTTTAGCGCCTTGTAGGTGTTTTACTGAAACACGTTGCTCAGCACCTTCCATACGCTCACCATAGGTCTCAGCAGCTGGTAATGTAACGGTGAACTTTTCACCCGCATCTTTGCCAGCAATGGCATTTTCTACACCTGGCATCATGTTGTCATGGCCATGTAAATAGGCGATTGGAGAACCACCTTCGTTACTTTCAATCACTTCACCTTGTTCGTCACGAAGGGTGTAGTTGAATCGAACTACCATATTGTCTTGAGCGCTCATCGAATGTCCTTAGTTTACTTCGATATCAATAGTTTCCGCAGCTTAACAAATACCCGATTAAGCTGCCAGTAAAAGCCGAGATAATCGATTGCTATGCTTTTAGCTTATGCTTTTAGCTTATTCTTTAAGCTTATGAACTGAGTTTAAGCACTAAGCCTGCGAACTGGCAGAGAATAAACTCTCAGCGATGCAATCATTATTTTTTAATTGAAGCTACGGATTATAAACTGATCTTAATACCTAACGCGGCGAAGGTTTTTTGATCGGGAAAGCCATCAGCAATCAAGTTTTTACTGCGCTGAAATGCCTGCACTCCTGCAATCGAGTTTCGCCCGAGTACACCATCTGGCTTACCAACATCAAAACCCAGTTCATTTAATTTTGCTTGCATAAGCTTAATGTCGCTGCGATTAAATAGACCATGATCCGGCGCGCTTACTCTCAGCGGCGCTGCACCATTCACCCTATCGGCTAAATGGCCCACGGCAATGGCGTAAAATTCAGAGCGATTCCAGCGCATAATGACATCAAAGTTATCGTAACCTAAGAATGCTGGCCCGGTATGACCAGACGGGACATACAATGAGGCTTCCATCTCTGGAGTCGTCAACGGTGTGCCATTGGCTTGCTTGAGGTTTAATGCAGCCCAATCGGTTAACGGTTTAGGGTGCTTGCGGCCAAGGTATTGGTAATCATAATTTTCAGGCAATAATACTTCTCTGCCCCAGCGTTCATTCGCTTTCCAGCCCAGTTGCTGCAAAAAGTTTGCCGCAGACGTTAGGGCATCGGCAGTGCTATTCCACAAATCGACTTTACCGTCACCATCACCATCAACGGCATATTTAGCGTAATTGGTTGGCATAAATTGAGTATGCCCCATCGCGCCAGCCCAAGAGCCCACCATAGTCGCATCATCAAATTGATACTTTTCTTTAAGCTTTAAAGCTTGCATCAATTCATTGGTAAAATAGCTACTACGACGAGGATCACAGGCTAATGTCGCTAACGAATTTAACACTGACATTTTGCCCTTATAGCCACCAAAGTTGGTTTCCAGCCCCCAAAAAGCAATGATATATTGGCCTGGTACCCCATACTTAAGGGTAAGCTTATTTAATAATTCTCGATGCTCGGCTAATAAACGCCGCCCCTCTTTAACACGCCAATCAGTCACACGCTTATTGAAGTAATTACCAAAGGTGGTGCTAAACTCTGGCTGCTGATTATCAAGCTCAATCACTCTAGGAATGTACTTTAGATTAGCGACACTGGTATTTATCGTTTGCTCGGATAAGCCTTCACTGCGGGCTGTAACTTTAAGCTTATCCACACACTGGGAAAAATCATCGGACGCTGCAATTGCTTGAAGACTAACAAAGCAGCTAGAAACCACTACAGCCGATTTTAGTAACGCTGGAAATTTGAAACTCACCATAAAAAGAATACTTCGACTAATCAATGAATAGCCACATCCTGACTTATCAAGCAAAAGGAAACAAGATCAAAACCCGCTAAAACTGTGATAATTTGTATTTGTTTATTTCATTTTGCGATAGAAGATTAATAGTGTTTTGTATTGTTTAGCGTTAACGTATAATGCATCAGTTAATTGAAATTTCTAAGAGACTAATCATGATTGAACTAACCCCTGCAGTTGTAAGCTTTATTGAAAATGTGAAAAAGCATCAAGTCCTTTGGGGCTTAGCGGATGAGACTGGTGAAGGTTGGGTTGTCTGTGACTCTTCTGAATTTGAACAAACTGATGTGATGCCTTTATGGTCAACACAAGCTGCGGCGGCAAGCCATTGTACTGAAGAGTGGGCAGACTATGTCGCTGTTGAGATCAGTGTGAATGACTTTTTAGAATTTTGGGTTGGCGATTTAAATGAAGACGGTGTATTAATCGGTCTTGATTGGGTTGCAAACGAAGAATGTTTAGAAGTAGATCCAATTGAATTAGCTAAAGAGCTAGTTGATATTGAAGCCGAATAATTACATTCTTGGCTAAATTAAGCTGCTGCAGTTCGTTACGAACTAAAGCAGCTTTTTTATAAGAAAAATTCACTTGCCAGTTATAACTTAAAGGCCTGTTTTGAATCATTTACCTCCCCTAATTGATATCCCTTTCGATCTTCGCCATCAATGCTGGTTTTGCGCCGAGCCTAGTAACGATGTGTTCAGTTATTATGCTAAAGCATCAACCCCGCACCCTTCATTAACACTGCCAGCATGCAGTGAGTGTGCAAGGTTAGCTAAAAAGAATTTACTGACTTCTATTTGGGATTGCAGAGACGCAGTAAAAGATGACTTAATGCAGATTTATCATAAAGATCTCGCCATTGGCATTAATTGGACCGAAGAAGAGTTGGCTGAGTCAGGTTTTGATTGTCGAATATTATCTGGCTTTAAAGAAAGTGCATGGATGATGTACAACATTGCCAAAGGCCGCATTAATGCAAAAGGTTGGCCCTTGGTGCTCAATGGCATTGATATTGAACAAGGTTATAGCGCGGTATTTGAGTTTGATGGTTTACAGTTTAATAGCCTAAATAAGGCAATTAATCACTATTGTGACACCTTAGCGCTCAACAAATCGCTGTTATGTGAAATACTCAATATTGTCGGCAAAGACAAGTTTTCTTATGCGGTAAGGTTATGTCGAATGAACATTGGCATTACCAAAGAGCATCAAAAGCTGCTTATCGAACAGGTTCAAGAAGAGTTTACTTAAATTTGAGCGACTAAAACAGTAAGCCACAACAGAGCGAGCGCTAACAACCGCATCGCTCTGAAGATACACTTAGTCAAGGATCATCTTTAAGCGCTGCTGCACCGCATCAACCAATAAGTCTGGCTGGAATTTAGAAATAAACTTGTCACAGCCCACTTTTTCAACCATAGCATTATTAAAGCTGCCACTTAACGAGGTATTAAGGGTGATATACAGTGACGCCATGCGCTCATCGGCGCGCACTTCAGCTGTGAGTTTATAGCCGTCCATTTCAGGCATTTCTGCATCGGTAATCATCATCAATAACTCATCGGCAACGCTTTTACCTTCTGCTGCCCAACCTTTAAGCATATTCAATGCTTGCAAACCATCAGAGGCCTCTATGATTTTAATCCCCAGTTGACTGAGGGTGTCGCGTACTTGTTTTCTAGCCGTGGCGGAGTCATCAACAATTAATACTTTTCGGCCCGGCATGTGCGCCACTAATTGTTGATCAAGTACGCCTTCTGATAAGGTAATGTCGTAATCAATGATCTCAGCTAGCACCTTTTCGACATCAATAATAGAGACCAATCTTTGTACATCATTCTCTTGCAGTTTAGTGATAGCCGTTAAATAGTTATTAGCCCCAGCAGACTTTGGCGGCGGCATAATATCGCCCCAGGTCATATTGACAATATGCTCTACCTTGCCAACTAAAAAGCCCTGCACACTGCGGTTATACTCAGTAATAATCAAATTACAGTCATCTGAGACTGGCATAGGGCTAAAGCCAATAGCACCGCGCAAATTAATCACTGGAATAGACATACCACGAATGTTGGCAACACCACTAATGTTTGGGTTACTGCCAGGTAATGCGCTTAAAGGCGGAAGCTTAACGACCTCTTTGACTTTGAACACGTTAATAGCAAATAATTGGGTGGCACTAATTTTGAACAACAGTAACTCTAAACGGTTCTCACCGACTAATTTAGTACGTTGATCGACTGAATCCAGCATTTTTTTCATTATTATTTCTCGTTAACTCGACCTTGGTTCTACTAGCCATTAAAAAATTTTTAGCGGATACAACAGCGACATTGACTAAATAAGATTGGCTGTAAAACATCATTTAGAACAGATATTAACCTAATAAATTTTAATATAGATCTTATCGGCAGCATCGTACGTAACATGAGTAATTAGTGCAAATTCAACTCAAGATAAAACTATAGGGATCACAACAAATGACATCGACCAAGGTTTATAACAACATAAAAAGCATCGCCTTGTGTGCCTTGCTAGTTAGCGGAACAAGCGCTTGCACTATGCTCGATAAAAAAGTGACTGTGGTTGAAAACTTTAAACTCAACAATTACCTCGGTAGCTGGTATGAAATCGCCAGACTTGACCATTCATTTGAAAGAGGCCTTTCAAAAGTCACAGCCAACTATTCTGTTGATGACGATAAAGTTGTGGTCATCAATCGAGGTTATTCAGACGAAAAAGCACGTTGGAGTGAAGCAGAGGGTAAAGCCTACTTCATTGAAACGGACAATATTGGCCGTTTAAAAGTCTCTTTTTTTGGGCCGTTTTATGGTGCCTATCAAATCCATGATTTGATGGAAGATAACAACGGAAACTATATAAGTTCGTTAGTGATAGGTCCAAACAATGATTATGCGTGGATTTTATCGCGCACACCTAACATCTCTGCCGAGCATAAACTCAGATTCACAGAAAAAATGACCGCATTAGGCATTGATACTCAGCAATTAATTTGGGTAAAACAATAGTGATCATTACCCTCAATATCACCGTATAAACTATTGAAAACATGAATACTACATTCATCATTAAGTTAGTAATAAAGGTGCTGTTATGAAATTGCCTCTGTTCCCATTATCCATTTGCTTGTTACCTCAAGGCTTCACGCAATTGCGCATTTTTGAACCAAGATATAAACGTTTAGTGACTGAATCACTTAAATCAGGTGAAGGTTTTGGCTTATGCATGCTAACCAGTGACAACCAACTCATGCCTTTAGGAACTTGGGTTCATATTATCGATTTTGAAACGCTAGACGATGGACTATTAGGTATTAGTATCGAAGGTAAACAGCGGTTTAAAATCAATCAGTTCGATACTGAAGCTGATGGTTTAAAAAGAGGTGATGTCAGTTTAATCCCCGATTGGCCGCAAACAGATATAAAGCCCAAACAACATTTTTTAAAGAAAACCTTACAAGAGATTTTACAGCAGTACCCACAACAATTATCTCACTATAAAGATGACGACTTTAATAATTTGTCATGGGTCTGTCAGCGCTGGTTAGAGATAATGCCCATTAGCCCAGAGGAAAAGTACCAGTGCATTAATAGTCATAATCACGAAATGACCCAAGCCTTGATCACCAGCATTATTAAGTAATCTTAACGCATTCAAAATCAGGTGGTTAGCGACTTTAACTCAAAGCAAACCACTCAAATTTTTAACTCTTAGTAATAAATGATAAAAAAGTTGCACATTTTTAAGCCTTTTTTGAACCATCTTTCATCCTTTTGCGTATCAACAAGTAACTTTCGGATTTAGTCAGCTTTTAACCTGCTATATAAAACAGGTTAATGCAATATATGTGACTAAAGCTCTCTTAACACTGACGATGCGAGTGAAAATAAATGCAAAATTTTCAATCACAAACGGTTCAAAGTCGTTATGATAAAGGTATGTTATCTAAAAATACAAAAACAATAGATACTGCCATGAAATCAACCGATAACAATGATGACGAAGCCCAGATGCTTGCAGGCTTAATGCTACGTGTTGCAAATCATAGAGATAAAGCTGCTTTTGCTAAGCTGTTTGCTCATTTTTCGCCCAAAATACGTTCTTTTGGGATCCAACGTTTGAGCCAACAAGGCTTAGCCATGGACTTAGTTCAAGAAACCATGACCCGAGTATGGACTAAAGCCCATCTTTATAATGTTGATAAAGCTGCAGTAAGCACTTGGGTGTTCACAGTCATGCGTAATCAGTGCTTTGACATGTTGCGTAAAGTGCAACATAACCGTGAAGATGCGTTTGGTGACGATATTTGGTCTCTATTCGATTCTGATGGCAGCGATGAAACTGAAAATGACTTCAAATTGTCTGCCACCTTGCTTAAACACGTTGAGTCACTACCGCCGCTGCAAAAACAGGTGGTGCAAGGCATTTACATGCAAGAGCTCACTCAGCAAGAACTGGCAGATAAATTGAAAGTGCCCATTGGCACGGTTAAATCAAGACTCAGATTAGGATTAGAGAAGTTAAAAGGCTTCATGGAGAAACATTATGATTAATTATCACCCCGATGAGCAATTACTTTCTCTCCATGCCAAAGGAGAACTGCCTTTGTCTCTATCATTGGCCGTGTCAGCCCATTGTGAACTGTGTCGTCATTGCGCCGATAAAATTGAGCAACTAACTTTGGTTGCTGCTGAAAACAGCTTAAATGCGCAACCCACAGCATCACTAGATTCAAGCATAAATGAAGCTATGGATGCAGAGCTTGAAGCCATGCTTCACACTATGATGCAAATGGATGATGCCGTTGATGTATCGCCAAAGCAATCCAAGGTCGCAGTCAAGGTCAAAGGTCAGCAATACAATTTACCGGCTGCATTTCGCCAGCAAGTAGAAAACCATTGGCAAGGTATAGGTAAAGTCAGTCGGTTAAGACTCGACACCGGCGAGAAACAAGCAAGAGCGAGTTTACTGCATATTGATAAAAACGGCGAAATCCCACAGCACACCCATAAAGGCCAAGAGTTGACCTTGTTGTTAGCAGGCGAATTCAGCGATGAATACAACACCTACAGCGCAGGTGACTTTTTGTTACTTAATAGTGACCATGAGCACAGCCCTAAAACAGTTGAGGGGTGTTTATGTTATACCGTTGTTGATGCGCCTTTATATTTTACTAAAGGGATCAGTAAGCTACTCAACCCAATAGGCGAACTGATTTATTAATCAACGGCTTAACACTGACTCTGATTTTAAAGATAAAAGAGTGCTTTAATGACACAAAGCACTCTTTTTTTTGCGGTTTTTATAACAGTTATGCTTATCGTCTGTAACCCTCCCTTATATCGATCATATTTTAAGAGAGTTTTCTTTATTTAACCGCTCATATAGCTTGGGCGGTAGATCGTTCAGTGATTCATGGGGCCGATCATAATTATATTCTTCAAGCCAACTATCCGTGATTTCCCTTACTTCAGTCAAGCTGTTGAACAAATAACAGTCCAATACTTCATTTCGATAAGTTCGGTTAAATCGTTCAATAAACGCATTTTGAGTTGGCTTACCTGGCTTAATAAAGTCTAACTTAATACTGTGTTGTTCAGCCCATATCTCAAGTGCATGTGAGATAAACTCAGGTCCATTATCTTGCCTTAAACGCTTAGGGTAACCGCGATAGGCTGCGATTCTATCCAGTACACGTATTACCCGTTGAGCAGGTAAGCTTGAGTCCACTTCTATCGCTAAAGCTTCACGATGGTAATCATCAATCACATTAAAAGTTCTGAACGACTTTCCTGAAAACAAGTTGTCGCTCATAAAATCCATTGACCAGCAATCATTTGCCTTTACTGGAACGGCTAGTGGCTCTGGCTCACGTGAGGGTAAACGTTTTTTGCCTTTACGTCGTAAGTTAAGTTTTAAACCACAATAAACGCGATACACACGTTTATGATTCCATTGATGCCCTAGGAGTCGTAGTCGTTTAAATATCTTCCTAAAACCATAAGCCCTATGCTTCTCTGCAATGCCTGATACGGCCTCAATGATGTCATTATCATCGATACGCTTGAGTTGGTAATAAAATGTGCAACGACTAATACTTAGCGCATCACAAGCCAACACAACACCTAGGCCAAATTCATTAATGGCATAGTGGGCTAACACCTTCCGCTCTGCTGGCTTTATAGCTTTTTTTCAACAATGTCTTTGAGTGCCATGTTTTGTAAGCTGACATCAGCAAACATCTTTTTAAGTTTGGCGTTCTCGGCTTCTAATTCACGCATACGGGTTAAATCAGAGGCTTGCATACCACCATATTTAGATTTCCATTTGTAATAGGTACTTTGACCCACATTATGTTTGCGGCATAACTCTGGCACCGTCAATGCGCCAGACTCGCCTTCTTTGAGGATGTTGATGATTTGGCTTTCAGTAAAACGTGTCTTTTTCATGTGATTCTCCATTTGGTTTAGTGTAAATGGAAAACTCTATTTAAAACATTCTGATTTTAAGGGAGGGTTACACGTCGACTTAGCTAGATTATTTACCCTAACTGAGGATAAGTCGCCACAAAGTACAGTGTGTTGCTGCTTTTGTTGGATAAATATTCAGATAAAGGGCGATTAAGTTCACCTTTTATCCATTAATTGTCCTGAATTGTAAAAAATGTATTGCTATATAAAAAATATATGACTAATATCCTCTGTGTATTTAAGTTTTCTTGTAATTATTTGTTTACCCTTCTGTTAGTCACTCACTACATGCAGTAAACCCACACTACAAGTCATTTGCTAAGTTGTTCTCTGTCATTTGTTTGTCATATGCCTATGTTCAACTAACTACAGCAAGTAAATTGGCGATTAAAAATAGAATTGATCAAACCAGCCTACTTGTAAGTGTAATAAGCACAGTGAACTTAAGCACATAAATCTAAACTTACGCAACACAACTGCTTAAGGATAAATATTGTTATTACTTACTCACCAAAAAGGTGAAAATTAAAAAGGAGTGTGGCACATGTCATACAACATAAATGGTCATGAAATTACAGTTAATTTCCCTGTTAATTCAATATCATCAAATAAAAACTCAATAGCTTTTACCGATAGCCAAGGTAAAACTAAAACAACTTTTTCTAAGCGCACTGAAGCGTTAACATTTATGAAATGGTTGCTTACGGCTAACAAGTAAGACTTTTAACGCTTGCGTTATTCATTTGCTCAGTTACTCAATAGACATCGCTTCTCGGTATTTCCTCTCACACCTTACCGGACGTTTATTAGAACTGAGCAACATGAAGTTACCCTCACCCAAGAGCACTTTTCAAATCCTTCTCTAAGCAACTCTCCAACGTCATAATTCAAATCAATTTTCAATATTGTCTCTAATGAATGCTTATCTAGCCTAGATATAAACCCGCTATCATCCTTGCTGTTGATATTTCCTTTTGTAGCGCGCTAACATGCTTGGATTACCCAGCAAGCCCCCTTGATGTAAATACATCACAGGAACAGCAGCACCTTTGTTTAAGTCATCGCCGCTTAGGTTTGCAGTATTTAGATAATGCTCCAGCATGATGAAACCAACTGGGTCATACAACAATTCAAATTCAATACCTTGCTTATTGACGTGTTGCCACATGTCATAACACTGACGGTTCAACTTACCAAAATGATACTTTTTACCATTAGAGATGATCCTTGGATGATAGTCAGTATTATCGGTTAATTGATAAAACTGCTTAGTGAGATATTCATCACCGCCAACACAGCTGCAGGTTAATACCGTTACACTGGGCAGCGAGAGGTCTGAGCTGCTGGCTGTTTTACTGAATTCGACAAAAAAACGTTGTAAGTAAAGTGCCGTGGTACCTGTACCTGAAGGAAGAAATAGCTCTAACTTTTTCATATTATTTTGTTTAAGCCATTCAATAATCTCTCGCCCTAGTTGATCAAGCCCTAGCTGAGCATATTCACAACGCCCGCCTTCGGGAACAAACACCGTACTCTTAACGACAAGCTGTTTGTTCGATTCATACGGCGCTTGAATATCTTGTTGTACATAAGTCTCTAGGTTCAGCTCAATACCCGCTGGCTTTTCAATGATGTTGGCGCCGTTGTCTAAGGCCGCTTTATAGTTTCCTTGGGGGTTTTGCTTAAGATAGCCAGCTATATGGTCAACATAATAATCAAGTTGCCAGCCGCGCATTTTGGCTAAGGCAGCTAAAGAGTGCAGCGAATTTGCTTGCGCTGAGCCATAGCCAACCAGTTTTTTTACTAGAGGGAAATCTTGCTCGAGAAAATATTGAAATTTTCGCGCTTTGTTACCACTGAAATCCGGGTGGAGTAAATCATCGCGTTTTACAAATATCGCCTGCTCTGCAAATCGAATGGTTTGTACTGGTGTGGTGGCAAACATGTTTATCTCAACATCAATGAGTAGAGTTATTATTTTAACTAAAAAATGTTGTTTTTAACTAACCTATTTATGCTGAGAGTTTAAGAGACAATATACCTTATAAAATTATCGTTTAAATTCAGCAAGATAAAAAATATAAATAATGTGGCACAGATTTCGCTTCAATAGTGCATAGTTCGACTAACAAACTGTACAAAGCACGATTAAAAATAGTACGTTATTACAACAAGTAAGGGATTTTAGATGTCAGTATTAAGATTAGTTTTTAATATCGCTTGGTTCATCATGGGCGGCTTTATAATGGGCTTAGCTTGGTGGCTAGCTGGGCTCTTATGTTTTATTAGTATTATCGGTATCCCCTTTGCCCGAGCCTGTTTCGTCATTGGTGAAATGGCATTTTGGCCATTCGGCCAAGAAAATGTAAATCGTAAACACCTATCAGGCACAGAAGACTTTGGTACCGGTCCATTAGGGATGATAGGTAATGTAATCTGGTTTTTATTTTTCGGTATTTGGTTGGCCATCGGTCACCTCACCCATGCTCTAGCTTGTTTTATCACTATCATTGGTATTCCGTTTGCTATACAACATGTGAAGCTGGCTTTATTGAGCCTCACGCCGATTGGACAAACCATAGTGGCAAAAGAAAGCTATTAATCTAAACCAATTTTAATTGCTGTTACTATTGAATGTTAAAAAAGGAGCGCTAATTTATTAGCACTCCTTTTTTATGTTTAAGGCATTTATAAAGCATTTATAAAGCATTTATAAGGCAACGATATAGTTGAACTCTTCTTCTGTCACAGGCTGAACACTCAACCTAGCGCCTTTACTTACCAATACCATGTCAGCAAGTTTTGGATCAGCTTTTAACTGCGCCAAGGTAATAATGCGGGTTAACTTTTGAATAAAACGAATATCTACTGCAACCCATCTCGGTTTTTGTTTATCTGATTTAGGATCAAAATAAGGGCTTTGATTATCAAAGGCGCTTAAATCAGTCACCGCATCTGAGGTCACCTCGGCAATACCCACAACAGCGGGAACTTTACAGCTGGAATGGTAAAACAGCACTAAATCCCCTGTTTTTACCTCATCCCGTAAAAAGTTTCGCGCCTGATAATTACGTATCCCTTGCCAGGGTTCTGACTGTGGTAAACATGCTGCTAAATCGTCAATGCTGAACTCATCAGGTTCCGATTTCATTAACCAATACTTCATTTAAATCCTTAACAGTAAAACGATAATACTTATGCAATCCATAACTAACCAATGGCCGAATGACTAATTTTTTGATCATTAGTTGATTGATTAAAAGTTGCAAATTCTGCTGAAATTAACTCAGTAAATAATCGACCCGCCCGCCCAAGTGGCCTTTCTAGGGTAGATACTAACTGCGGGGTAAATCTAAATCTATGGCCACCAACAAAATCTACTATGGCTAAATTCTTGCCCGTAAGCTCATCATTAATAAGAAACTCCGGCATCCAGCCAAAACCTAGCCCTTTTAGTAAGGCATTTTTCTTCATAATAAAGCCTGATAAGTAAAACACTTTGTCGCCGCCAAACTGTAACTCGTCTCGGTGTAGTTTTTGCGGCGATGAGTCTTCAATGGTTAATTCTACATGTTGCTGCAGATCAGTCAGGGTAACACCGGATAACTCAGCAAGAGGATGCTGCGATGAGCAAACCAATAAACTGGTCACTGGTGGCAGTTGTTGGGCAGAAAAATAAGGCCCTGCAAGGTAATCCTTAACCAGCATTAAATCGGCTTTATCTCGCTCAAAACGATGTTGAACGCCGCCTAAAAATTCCATGTTAAGTTGTATCTTGGTAGGAATATTATGCTCAGACATCCGCTTTAACGCTGTCATGATAGGCTCCATTGGCAGCGCGCCGTCAATCACCAATTCAAGCTTTGGCTCCCAACCTTCGCTAAAACGACTGGCTAAATGTTCAATATTGGCTAAATGTTGCAGTAACCGTTGGCCTTCAGCCAAAATCACTTTGCCTTCTGGGGTTAATTCAGCCCGATATTGAGACCGATTAAATAAAGTCACCCCTAGGTGTTGCTCGAGTTTTTTTACTTGATAACTTACTGCTGATTGCGCTTTGTGTAGCCGCTCAGAGGCTTTAGCAAAACTTCCTTCTTCAACAAGTACTTGTAGCACATTAAATGCTTCTACATCGATTTTCATTTAAGCCTCCATGTCCCTATTCTGCCTTTAAGTGTTCTGCAGTCGTGACACTTATGTAAACTTTTATTAACCATCTAAAAATTAGATTAAGTTAAGTGGTTTATTATTCTTTTTTTTGTCCATCCTAGCAACTAAATTGTTAACTAGATCACAAATAGTTTATTAACGCTGCGCTAGAAAAACATTAACAAAGCAGATTAATGAAGCTCAATAACGACAACCAAACGAATAAGAGTTGAGGAGTTACGATGCCGGTTTATGTTCAACAAGGACAAATACCTTCTAAACGCCATATCGCTTTTAAAAAAGACTCTGGCGAGCTTTACCGTGAAGAACTGTTTTCTACTCACGGCTTTGCCAATATTTACTCCAATAAATATCACCATAATATGCCGACTAAGGCATTAGCGGTGGCTCCCTATGCTCTTGAGCACGGCGACGAGTGGCAAGACTCGTTAATCCAAAACTACAAACTCGATTCGCGCCAAGCTGATTGCAGCGGCAACTTTTTCAGTGCCCGTAACAAGATTTTTTATAACAGTGATGTGGCCATGTACACAGCCAAAGTCACTGAAGATACGGCTGAGTTTTACCGTAATGCCTATGCTGATGAAGTGGTCTTTGTCCACCAAGGTGAAGGAACGCTGTTAAGTGAATATGGTCAACTTCAAGTTAAGCAATGGGATTACTTAATCATTCCGAGAGGCACGACTTACCAGCTCAAGTTTAATGATTACAGTAATGTACGCTTATTCGTTATTGAATCAAACTCAATGGTTGAAGTACCCAAACATTTTAGAAATGACTATGGGCAAATGCTGGAGTCAGCGCCATATTGTGAACGTGATATTCGCACCCCTGAACTTACTGATGCTACCGTTGAAAAAGGTGAGTTTCCTTTAGTCAGCAAGTTTGGCGATAAGTATCAACTCACCACCTTAGAGTGGCATCCATTTGATTTAGTGGGCTGGGATGGCTGCGTCTATCCTTGGGCATTTAATATCACCGAATATGCACCTAAAGTAGGAAAAATTCATTTACCACCTTCTGACCATATCGTGTTTACGGCTAACAATTTTGTGATATGTAACTTTGTACCGCGTCCCTATGACTTCCACCCAGAATCAATTCCAGCGCCTTATTACCACAACAACATCGATAGCGACGAAGTGCTGTATTACGTTGACGGTGACTTTATGAGCCGCACAGGTATTGAAGCTGGTTACATGACCTTGCATCAAAAAGGCGTGCCACATGGGCCACAACCTGGGCGCACCGAAGCCTCTATCGGCAAAACCGAAACTTACGAATATGCCGTAATGGTTGATACCTTTGCGCCACTTAATTTAACCACCCATGTCAAAAACTGCATGAGTGATGATTACAACCGCTCTTGGATTGAAGATTAATCACCAACAGCATCCCTATTACACATCACCACAGAGTGATGAAAAATAAAGATAATTATTAAGGAAAACACCATGGCTAGCGAAACAAACCCACTTGGACTACTAGGTATTGAGTTTACTGAATTTGCCAGTCCTGATACTGATTTTATGCATCAAGTGTTTGTCGACTTTGGTTTTTCAATGCTTAAACAAGCTAAACATAGCGATATCGTTTACTACCAACAAAACGATATCAACTTCTTATTGAACAAATCTAAGCAAGGCTTCTCAGCTGAATTTGCTAAGTCTCATGGCCCCGCTATTTGTTCTATGGGCTGGCGTGTTGAAGATGCACAATTTGCTTACACTGAAGCTGTAGCGCGCGGCGCAAAACCGGCTGATGATACGGCTAAAGATATGCCTTACCCTGCTATTTACGGTATTGGTGATAGCTTAATTTACTTCATCGACGTATTTGGCACTGACAATAATATTTATGCTAATGATTTTGAAGATTTAGCTGAACCTATTATTGTAGAAGAAAAAGGCTTTATGGAAGTCGATCACCTGACCAACAATGTTTATAAAGGCACCATGGAAAAATGGGCCAACTTTTATAAAGATATTTTTGGTTTCACTGAAGTGCGTTATTTTGATATTAGTGGTTCACAAACTGCGCTTGTATCTTACGCCCTGCGTTCACCTGATGGCAGCTTCTGTATTCCGATTAATGAAGGTAAAGGCAATGACAAGAACCAAATTGATGAATATTTAGGTGAATATAATGGCCCAGGGGTTCAGCATTTAGCCTTTAGAAGCCGTGATATTGTTGGCTCTTTAGATGCAATGGAAGGTACCGCAATTAAAACGCTGGATATTATTCCTGAGTATTACGACACTATTTTTGACAAGCTACCACAAGTCACTGAAGATAGAGATCGCATCAAGCATCACCAAATTTTAGTTGATGGTGATGACGATGGTTACCTATTACAAATTTTCACTAAAAACCTGTTTGGGCCAATCTTCATTGAAATTATTCAGCGTAAGAACAACCTAGGCTTTGGTGAAGGTAACTTTAAAGCGCTATTTGAATCAATTGAGCGTGATCAAATGAAACGCGGTGTGCTTTAAAGCCTGTTCAGCAGTTTTAATTTGTAAACAAAGCCAGCTTAACTGCTGGCTTTTTCATATCTGAATTTTACTGGAATGCTAAAACGGTGCTTCACACACCATATCAATCATTTCATGAGTTACTGGGTGCTGAAAACGCAGCCTTTGGGCATGTAATAATAGTCGTGGGCCAAAGACTTCTCCTGCAAGCGCCTCTGAAGTGGCATTTTTATATAAATCACAGCCCAAAATAGGATGCTTAACATAGTGACTGTGCAGCCGTAACTGATGTGTTCTACCGGTAATAGGCACAAATTTCACTTTAGTTATTGGTATCGCTTCTTGTAAATGAACTGACTCTATCTCTAACCGCTCTATCACTTCAAATTGACTCTGTGATGGTTTGCCCTTTTCATGGCAAATCTTCATAAACGGAAAATTATCAACATCTTTAGCAATTGGCGCATCAATATAGCCAATTTCTTTATCATGTTGCTGCAGCCCAAAAACATGGCCGAACAAAATCGCACTGTAGGTTTTACTCACAGTTTTATTTTGAAATTGTTTGGTCAGTAAGCCATTAATGGTTTTATTTAACGCCACCAGCATGATCCCTGAGGTACCAAAATCGAGTCGATGGACTAATGTCGCAGTGGGAAAGTCCTGCACTAAACGGTAATGAACAGAGTCTTTATTAAGCGGGTTCTTACCCGATAAACTCAGTAAACCGCTAGGCTTATTTATCAGTAATAAATGCTCATCTTGATACAAAATAGTGATGTGTTCTGAACACGGCGGTGCAATAAATTCAGACATGCTGGCCTTTTTTTGGGGGGGCAAGGGTTAAGTTTGAAGTTTATGATAGATACAAGCGTTACACTAAATGCTGATGTAAAAATAACAACTTAACGCTAATCGTTTAAATAATATCGACAAAAAAAAACCGCTCAACTGAACGGTATTGAATCTGTAAACAGGCTTACATGTCCACATCGACAATATAGTGGCCTTGCAGCCAATTACGTCCAATAAGCAATTTATAGGTCATTTTACTGCGATCACGTAAATTAACATCAACTTTGAACTCTTGGCCAGGTTCTCCTAGCGTCAAGGTCACCATATAACGGATTTCACTGCCTTGTGCATTACGGATTAAGGAAGTGCTATGAATTCGAGCTGTGACCTGTGCTTTTTCACCCTTCTCGTTCATGGTGGTAAAAGTGACATCTTTACCGACATTGTTCTCCATGTTGATTTTGTCTTCACCAATAATATGCAGGTTAGTAGCGTGTAATGAATTCTCAACGGCGCCGGTATCAATGCGGGTATCAAATATTAACCCTGACTCTACAATGCTAATGTCTGCAGTAGGGCCAATTAGTTTTTGCTCTGAAACATCAACCACATATTTACCTTTTAACCAATTGCGACCTATGAGTAATTTATAATCCATGGTGGCACGATTACGAAGATTAACCTTTACCGTACGGGTGCTGTCTCCGAATGTTATAGGTAACTTAACCGCGTAGCGGGTTTCAGTGCCTTGGGAGTTACTGACGGTCGAAGTACCAACAATTTTGGCACTAACTTGCTGCTGCTGACCCTTTTCGTTTTCTGTGGTAAACGAAACGGTTTTACCCACATTATCCTTCATTTTCTTTGCACTGCCGCCTAACACCTTTATATTAAGTGCATGCAATGAAGAGTTTACCGCTCCGGTATCCATACGAGCCTCAAATACAATGCCGCCTTGGCTCACTGACATCATTTCAGTTTGCCCCAACACTTGTTTTTCAGCCGCCACTGATGAAAAAGACATACAAATGAATAGCATTGCACCAACAAGAGATTTAAACATGCAGGTTCCTAATAATGAATATAAATAATTAAAATA
This sequence comes from Shewanella sp. 3_MG-2023, assembly GCF_030548765.1. Lineage (NCBI taxonomy): Bacteria > Pseudomonadati > Pseudomonadota > Gammaproteobacteria > Alteromonadales > Shewanellaceae > Shewanella > Shewanella sp. 3_MG-2023. Next base: position 72,382 of record NZ_JAUOSH010000010.1, read on the forward strand.
ATGACGTTAAAAATAGGTTTATCTGAGAAGTTGCTCGATTTCTTTATCGAATAAGTTCTTAATAAGCCCTGAGAACTCAGTGATAAAAATACTCTGCTCCGCCGTAGCATTATGCTTAGCGACACTGGCGAGAATTTCTTCAAGATCATAAACAATGGCATCAATTTCTCGAATGATGTCATTTCTTTGTTCAAATGAAAGCTTGGGGTTTTGACCACATACCATGATGATTTGGGCTGATAACTGATCTTCAAATAATTCTAAAACCGTTTGATTGTTAATGCTGCTGGCTTCAGACTTTTCAAATAGGCCTAAATGTTCTGTTAAATATTGAATTAGATGAATATAACCGTCTTTATCTGTGACCATTACTTACCTTAATGAGGTGGCTTTTGTATGTGATTCACACAAAAGCCACAATTCGTTTTATTGCGATAACGTTAATACAAACGACACGGGTACCGCTAAGCTTATACTGCCAAGGCCAGCGATTTCGCGCAACTTATTCACCCCGTCAGTTAAACCAAAATCTGCCGCTTGCACAATGACAGGAGACATACTGGTCACTACCATTTTTGTGTCTGATAATTTAGCGATCAACACATCAAATGATTGTTTCTTGGTTTTACCATGTAACTCAATTGTGCCATCAATTTGGGTCACTAACGTTGAGCCAACACTCAAATCAGCCACGAGTTGTGGATTAACCATCGAACTTAACTGTAGTTGCGGATATTTAGCCACTTCAAATAACATGGCCTGCATGCGTTCATCACGTATTTCAATACCGGTATCAACACTGACCAAATCAATCGTTAAGTTAAAGGCCCCTGCTGAGGTCAAATTACCACTGACTTGTTTAAAATCATGTACTTCAGCAACATCGGCTTGTTTAATTGAAATGAAGCTCACTTTTGAATGCGCTTGTTTCACTTGCCAATCTGCGGCCAACACTGAGGTGCTGAGTAATACTAATGGTAATACTGCGATCCATTTTTTCATCATTAATCCTTTTTGTGAATAAAAACAGTTAAATTATAGATTAAATTTTCTTAACTGGCTGGAACGCTATTATTATCACCATGATTCCGGTAAGGGTGAAACCTTGCTCTATACAACGACTCAAGAAATTTTTACAAGCGACTCAACCATTTATCTAATGCTTGCCCAAAAGCGTGTTTATCGGCTTGTGAAAAACTATTGGGCCCTGCAGTATGCACGCCGCTGCTTCTTAGCTCTTCCATAAAATCTCTCATGGTCAAACGTTGTTTTATGTTATCAACGGTATAGATATCACCGCGGGGATTAAACACCACGGCGCCTTTTTCAATGGCATCTGCCGCTAACGGAATATCACCGGTAATAACTAAATCACCACTATTTAATTGCTTAACAATGTAATTATCAGCTTCATCAAAACCTGAGCTGACTCTGACCACAGAAATATTAGCCGATGCTGGCACGCGGATCAGTTGATTGGCCACTAATATCAATGGCACTTTTTTGCGGTCGGCGGCGCGAAATAGCATTTCTTTAACCGGATTAGGACAGGCGTCGGCATCAACCCAAATTGTTTTACTCATTCATTTTCTCGTCAATTTTTATCAGTACACATCAAACTTGCACGCAATTTAAGCCGTTTATCAAGGCGCAAGTCTATCGATAAGCCAATCGCTATCTTGTTTTTGATAAATAAAACGGTCATGCAAGCGGCGCTCGCCACCTTGCCAAAACTCAATACTGTCAGCTTTTACGCGGTAACCGCCCCAAAACTTTGGCAACGGCACTTCACCTTTGGCAAATTTATTCTTCATCTCATTAAATTTACCTTCAAGGGCTTGTCTTGCGCTAATTTTACTGGACTGTTTTGACACCCATGCAGCTATTTGACTGTCTTTAGGGCGGCTCATAAAGTACTTAGTCACTTCAAGCATGGATAACGGCTCTGCCACGCCAGTGACGGCGACTTGGCGCTCTAATGGATGCCATGGGAACAACAAACTGATTTTGGCATTGTGAGCCAATTGAGTGGCTTTACGGCTTTCTAGATTGGTGAAGAAAACAAAGCCATCATCATCAAACTTTTTTAATAGCACAATTCGTTGGAAAGGTTGCCCATCCTCATCAACAGTGGCTACGCACATAGCGGTTGGATCGGTTAATTGCGCGTCTTTGGCTTGCTCAATCCAAGTTTCAAATAACGTCATTGGATTAGCAGGGAGATCATTGCGCCTTAAACCACCTTGAGTATATTCACGGCGGATATCTGTTAAATCATTCATATCTTTGCTAAACCTCGTTAGATGCAACTGTCTTTGTATATGTTGCCATTATACTCACGAACACTGATATATGATCATGACAATATTGACAAATATTATCAGCATTGAAAAACAATTCATTTCCGATAAAAAAAACCAACGATGAACGTTGGTTTTATAAAGGAGCATTTTAAGTGTTTAGTCGTTAATTTAAGACTAATTTGCGACTATTTTTTTACTAAACCTTTGCCTGCAGCCCAAACGTGGAGCATTTCCAGCCCTAAGGTTGCCCCAGCTAAAGCGGTAATATCAGCAGAATCATAGGCTGGTGCTACTTCAACTACGTCCATACCAACTATGTTCATGCCACGTAAGCCGCGGATGATCTTCATCGCTTTATCACTGGTTAAGCCACCACAAACTGGCGTACCAGTACCTGGCGCGTAAGCAGGATCTAAACAATCAATATCAAAGGTCACATAAAGCGGCATATCGCCCACTCTCGCTTTAATTTGTTCGACAATTTGTTCAGCAGTTAAATCATTGGCCTGTGCAGCATCAATCACTTTAAATAGATGATCGGCGGCATTAAATTCAGTACGAATACCAATCTGAATTGAATTTTCAGGCGCAATTAAACCTTCATTAGGCGCATGATAAAACATAGTGCCATGGTCGTATTTACTGCCTTGGCTATATGTATCGGTATGTGCATCAAAATGCAGCAAAGCCATTTTGCCGTACTTTTTATGATGAGCACGCAGCAGTGGTAAAGTCACAAAGTGATCGCCACCAAAACTGAGTAGTGCTTTATCTGCATCAAGAATACGGGTGGCAAACGCTTCTAAACGGCTGGTGAAATCTTCTTGATCGCCACAATCAAACACTAAGTCGCCAGCATCAACAATATTGATGGTTTCGCTTAAGCTGAAATCCCATGGCCAACGAGTTTCTTCCCACGCAAGGTTGACTGATGCACGGCGAATGGCTTCAGGGCCCATGCGGCCACCAGAGCGACCCGTGGTGGCCATATCGAAAGGCAAACCAATAACCACCACATCGGCATCGGTTTCAGTGGGTTTAAAATCTAATGGCTGACGTAAGTAGCCAAATGCATTTGAATACAAAGAGTAATCTGCTTTTTCAGCAAAAGTGCTCATAAAAATCTCCGTAATGGCTTAAGCCAATAACTACAAATATTCTGGGATCAACACTTCATGACAAAGCTGCTGATAATGACTGAAATCAATGGTATAGCCTTGCTCAGTAGCTAATGAGCAACTTCCTAAACATAGATGTTCAGGGAACCCCTGAGTATTTCTCGGGGAGTTAAAGCCAATCACATCCCAGCTACCAGGGTTGAGAATGCCCAATAACTTGCCATAAACATCAACAGGATAATCTGCAAGATTGAGATTCGTTTCAAAGCTCACGTAGGAGCTTTTTTCTTGCGGGGTGATATGAATGGTGAAATAGGACTCATCTTTGATGCCATTGATGGAATAACCAAAAGGCTCAAATAAAAAGTCATCAATAATAAAATCAGGAAATAGCACCGACAATTCAAGCAAGTCACGAATACCCTGTGCAGACTGATCTACGCCACGTAAATAATTCGCTGCAGCGCCATTAATGTGATACATCAATAGTTCATTAGTGACGTCAGTTGTTGGCGCAATAAATGGCTTTTTAGTACTGAACAAATAATGATGATGCGAGTCTAAGTGACCAATGCGATAGGCATTTCCGGTTACTGTTTGACGAATTTTAGTCAAATCTTCTTTAAATGAACTTGATTGTAAATGCGACAAATACTCGTTTTTACGCTGGTAACTGGCAAAAGCAATTGCTTGCTCCCCAACGTGGTCGATAAATGACATAACCGCATCAGCAAGGGTTGTCGTGCCGCACGTTAGCATCACAAAGCGATCATCCCAAACAAATAAGCTCGACTCGCTAAGCAAGTAGGCGTCGCAATAATCATTACTCACTGAAGATAAAATTTCAGCATTGGCACAAGCAACGATACCAGCCCAAAAAGGCTGGCCCAAATGCCGTAATCTAACATTGGAGTCAGCAATGATGACTTCAATTTTCTTTTCTGAACCTTCAAAAAACATAAATTAAACCTAAAACAGCGGCGCGCATTATCCGCGCCGCAAAAACACTTTTACGAGAAATCTTCTAAATAGGTATAACCTTTTAGACCTAACTGTAACTCTTCCAAAATTGATGCTCTTTCATCTTCAGCAATATGCTGATTCACAAGCTCTTCATAGGTACGCATAAATGCAACTGCATCAAGATTGACATAACGCAGCACATCAGCAACGGTATCGCCAGCCAACACAGACTCAATATTAGGTAAGCCATTGTCTTCTACACGCACAACCGCAGAATTGGTATCACCAAATAAGTTATGCATATCACCTAAAATTTCTTGATAAGCACCGACCATGAAAAAGCCAATCAAATATGGACTTTCAGCTGACCATGCAGGCACAGGTAACGTCGTTTCAATGCCTTGGCCATCAACATATTGATCAACAATACCGTCTGAATCACAGGTAATATCAAGCATGACCGCGCGTCTTTCAGGTGGCTTATCTAAACCGCTTAACGGCAATATTGGGAACACCTGATCAATCCCCCAAGCATCTGGAATTGATTGAAATAATGAAAAGTTAACAAAGAACTTATCTGCTAATTTTTCATTCAACTCATCAATAATAGGGCGATGGAAACGGTTATTATTACTTAATAAGCTTTTAAGTGCATGACAAACACGTAAATTGGTTTGCTCAGCCCAAGCGCGCTGCATTAAGGTCAATTGACCCATTGAGAATAATGAATGCGCTTCAGCAATATCACTTTGCGTATCATGATAAATTTCGATAATGGCGCGGCTATCTGGGCGCTCACTCATATCCGTCCATGACATCCACATGTTGTGCAGTAATTGCGGCGCACTCTCTTCAGGCGGATGGATCTCTTCAGGATAGTATGACTCGGTGCCAATCACATCAGTAATTAACACGGCATGATGCGCGGTTAAATGGCGACCTGATTCTGAAATAATTCGTGGCATAGGTTGGTCGTACTCATTACAAATATCGGTTAACACATTAACGATATTGTTAGCGTACTCAGCTAAGCCGTAATTCATCGAGTTATTACTTTGGCTTCGGGTACCATCATAATCTACGGCTAAACCACCACCGACATCGAAAGTATCAATCAAGGCGCCCATTTCACGTAATTCACAATAAAAACGTGCGGCTTCACTCACACCTTGGCGAATATCGCGAATATTGGCAATTTGCGAACCTAAGTGGAAATGGATAAGTTGCAATGATTCCATCTTATCGACGCGCTTTAACTCATTGAGCACTTTTAGTACTTGAGCTGCAGATAAACCAAATTTGGATTTTTCGCCGCCACTGGCTTGCCACTTGCCTTTACCTTGGAAAGCTAAACGGGTACGTAAACCTAAACGTGGTGTCACCCCAAGTTTTGCTGACTCTTCGAGAATTAGCTTAAGCTCTGAATACTTCTCAATGACGATATAAACTTTATGACCTAGCTTTTCACCAATTAAGGCTAAGCGAACATACTCTTTATCTTTATAGCCGTTACAAACAATAACTGAGCTGGCTTTTTGCGCCATCGCCAGTACCGCCATTAATTCAGGTTTACTACCTGCTTCAAGGCCAAGTTGTGGCACTTCTTTAGACTTTTGACTGGCAAGAATTTCTTCAACTACGGTTTGCTGTTGATTCACTTTGATCGGATAAACTAATAAATAGTCATTCTGATACTCGTATTTTTGTATAGCGGCATTAAACGCATCACATAAGTTTTCAACTCGGCGATGCAAAATTTGCGGAAAACGAACTAATACAGGTAACGACACCCCAGCTTTAACCATATCTTTGGCAAGTTCATTTAAGCCAATGGTACAGTTTTGTTTGGATGGATCTGGAGTAACAGTCACTTCGCCATCATCTGCAATACCAAAATACTGCTGGCTCCAATGAGTCACGTTATAGCTTGCACGTGCATTTTCGATAGACCAATCTTTCATATTTTTTATTCCGTCTATATCAAGCAAATTATGCAGTGGTTACTTGCGCACTTTTGACTGCATTTTCTACAAAAGCTGGCAATGCAAAACTTGCCATATGAAGAGCAGGCGTATAATAACGAGTATTAATGTTTGCCGTCTCGAACCGTTGGGTTAATGTTGCTAAATCTTGCTGTCTGGCACACACATTATCGGTAGCCCACGCAAATGCCATGGTGCCACCAATATAAGTCGGTACTGCTGCAGTGTAAAACCAGCAGTCTTTTACATAAGGGCTCATTCTACGAACCGTATCTTGTATTTCTTCAGGCTGTAAAAAAGCCACACCGTTTTGGGCCACAAAAATCCCCTGCTCAGTTAAGCAGCGTTTACAATTTTCATAAAATGGTGAACTAAACAGTACTTCACCAGGCCCCACCGGATCAGTGCAATCAGAGATAATCACATCAAACTTGTCTTGGCACTGGGCAATAAAATGCATGCCATCATCAATGACCAAGTTTACTCTTGGGTCTTCAAACGCACCTTGAGAATGCTGCGGGAAATAGGTTTTACACATCTCAACCACATTAGCATCGATCTCAACCATAGTAACCTGCTCAATCGCGCTATGTTTAAGCACTTGCCTTAGCATACCGCCATCGCCGCCACCAATAATGAGTACTCGTTTGGCTTTACCATGGGCAATAATAGGTACATGAGTCATCATTTCATGATAAACAAATTCATCTTTTTCAGTGGTTTGAATCGCACCATTTAACGCCATAACACGGCCAAATGTTTTATTTTCAAAAATACTTAAATGCCACTGCTGTGTTTTTTGTTCAAACAAAACCTGCTCAACCTCAAAATACTGACCATAGCCAGCGTGCAATGTTTCGTAATAAATATCTGATTTGTTTATCATGTTATAAAAGTCCAACGTGGTTATTTTTGTAATAACACCACGTAGAAATAAGTGAGCAAAAAGAGTCATACAAAGCGACCAAAACGATGTGGTCATGAACGACTCAGTTAATAGCAAACAATCAAGCCTCAATACCTGCTGTGCGCTAGCCATAAACATAGCAAACAGTCTCACGGTTATGACACAACAGAAACTTGAAAAGTGCAAATAAAAAAGCGGCGCAATTAAACCCTGCTAACCGGTTAAATGCAAGCAAGAAAAATCCATTTTAATATAAAAATATCTTAATATTTAGCCACTGCAAATTGATGATGTTTTTTTTGTTAAATAACAAAAACTTACTAACCAATAGCAATAGCATGTTATCTGACAGTATAGATGATCGTCATCACCTAAAATTAACTTCAATGAGTTTGTTTAGAAACCCAAGTTACAAGCAAGCTGATTGCGTATATAATCAAACTGTTTTTTCATAACCTAAGTTAACCAGAGTCGCGAATGATACAGATCGGAAAGAAATACTCCCTAGAGGTCGTTAAACAAGTTAATTTTGGCGTTTACCTAAATGCTGAAGAACTTGGGCAAGTGCTGTTACCCAATAAATTTGCCCCTAAAGGCTGTCAAGTCGGCGATATGGTAGATGTTTTTCTTTATCTCGATTCTGAAGATATTGTTATTGCGACCACCCAAACACCTTATGCACAAGTGGGTGAATTTGCTTATTTAGAGGCCATTGCTACTGGTCCTTTTGGCGCATTTTTAGATTGGGGCTTAGATAAAGATTTATTACTGCCTTTTGGTGAGCAGCATCGACACATTGAAGAAGGTAAGTCATACCTAGTTTATGTTCATGCCAATAGAGCCGATGAACGCATTATGGCATCAGCAAAAGTCGATAAGTTTTTAGACAAGACACCTGCTGAATATCAAGTGGGTGAAGAAGTTGACTTAATCATTGGTGGCACCACTGATTTAGGTTTCAAAGCCATTATTAATAATGCCCATTGGGGCGTGCTTTATCAAAATGAAGTATTCCAACGCCTAAGCTTTGGTCAATCAATCAAAGGCTATATCAAGCTAGTTCGTGAAGATGGCAAAGTGGATTTAATTTTACAAAAAGACAGCCAACAAAGCTTTGATAAAAATGCTGAAACCATTATTAATAAACTGCACCGCGCAGGTGGTTTTTTACCATTAAATGACAAAACTGATTCAGCGATTATTTACGAGCAACTCGCCATGAGCAAAAAAGCCTTCAAACGCAGCATTGGCGGTTTATTCAAAGCGAAACAAATTAGCATTGAAGCTGACGGCATTAGATTACTTAAATAGCAGCCTAAATAGCCAAATTATTTGATAAAAAGCATGGTTCTGTTATAACAAACCATGCTTTTTTATTTGGAGTAATTTATGGAACTTAGCAATCTGGAAGCCCGCATTATTGGCTGTTTATTAGAAAAAGAAATTACTACCCCTGAGCAATACCCGCTTTCAATCAATTCAATCACCCTTGCCTGTAACCAAAAAAGTAGTCGTGAACCCGTCATGGCATTAAGCGAGACTGAAGTACAAACCATTATTGATGATTTAGCCAAGAAGCGACTTATCAGTGAGCAGTCAGGTTTTGGCAGTCGAGTGGTAAAATACAAGCATCGTTTTTGTAATACCGAGTTCAGTGACTTACAGCTTAGTAGTGATCAACTTGCAGTGATAATTGTGATGCTGCTACGTGGGCCACAAACGCCCGGTGAGCTCAAAACCCGCTGTAATCGACTACATACTTTTGAAACGCCTCAGCAAGTCGAATCCACATTACAAGCGCTAGCCAGCCGTGAAGAGCCGTTAATCGTCCAATTGCCCCGCGAAGCTGGCCGTCGTGATAATCGTTACGCACAATTATTTTCTGATAAGCAATACCTTGAACAAGGCACAACATCATTCGATGCCAGTGTTGCAAGCACGCCATCATCAGCAGCAGATAAACAAGCCTTAGCCGCTAGAGTGGAGCTACTTGAAACCCAAGTCAGTGAGTTAACTCAGCGCCTTCAAGAACTCGAGCAATTATTAAACTAACACTGTTAATAAATAAGCATCTACACTCAAGCCACTTTTTATACTGCGTGCTCAGCAAACAACACTGTTGAGCACAGCTTGCCGGTAATTTAACAAAAATTAATCTGATAAATAGTAGCGATAAAGTATGATGACTAAAATATTATTGTATTTGCAAGGATTGATACTAAATGGATTCAACTCAAAGACCTTCAGCAATACGCCAATTATGGCTCATTGCCTCCTATGAGGTCAGTAAACGTTTTACCAATACCAAAGGCATTGCAGCATTAATCGCCTTTTCCTTGATCTGGGCGATTATCCTTTTATACCCAGTTAATAGTGCCTCTAGCTACCTACTCGAACCCGCAACCAAAGACTTGGTCCAAGGTCTATACGGCCCTGGCACCTTAGATCAATTATTTAATTGGTCTGTGGCTGAATTTGCAGTGTTTTGGTGTATTGCTTTATATCTGTTTCCTTTTTTCAGTATTTTCATTACTGCAGATCAATTTAGTTCTGATAAACAAAGAGGATCATTCCGATTTTTAAGCCTCAGAGTCAGTAGAGACAGTATTTTCTTTGGCCGTTTTTTAGGGCAAATGCTTATTCAATCAAGCCTATTACTACTGACCATTATCGCCACTCTTGTGATGGTAATAAGTCGTGATGCCAGTTTACTTGGCGATGCAGTAATTAGCGGCTTTGCGGTATTCTTGAGTATCACTATCGTCCTTTTACCCTATACCGCAGTGATGGCAGTGTTATCTTGGTACGCCAACTCTGCCAGAATGGCCAGCATTTATGCGGTAATCCTTTGGGCACTCAGCGGTATCGTCATAGCCATTATTAATAGTCAGCTACCTGCAGTTTCGTTCATTAGCTGGGTATTGCCGGGTTCACAGTTATCTTTAATGATTAATACTCAGGGTCTTGGCTCGCTTATTTACGCCCCGATCCCAATCATTCAAGCCATAGTTATCCTTGCACTTGGCCGAATTTACATGCAAAGGAGTGCACTATGAAGTTAATTACTTGTACTAATATTTCTAAGCAATATGGCAATAAAGTGGCGCTATCTAATATCAATCTGTCACTTGATGCTGGTGCGCCTATCGCGCTTGTTGGCCCTAATGGCGCCGGCAAAACTACCCTTTTTAGCTTACTTTGTGGTTTTATTCATCCCAGTAATGGTGAAATAAGCATTTTTGGGGAAAAGCCAGGCAGTGCTAAATTACAAAATATTGTCTCAGCTTTACCACAAGACGCCGCGTTAGACCCCAACTTTAGTATAGTGTCGCAACTTACTTTTTTTGGTAAATTACAAGGTATGTCAGGTAAGAAAGCTAAGCAAGAAGCACTTAGAGTGCTTGAATTAGTTGACTTAACTAGCTCAGCGCAAATGTTACCTAAAAGCCTCAGTCATGGAATGAGTAAACGAGTTTCGATCGCTCAAGCGCTGATAGGTTCGCCTAAACTGGTATTACTTGATGAACCCACTGCAGGGCTTGATCCTGTTAACGCAAAAAAAATCCGTCAAATAGTAAAAGACTTATCAGTAGAAACGACTTTTGTTATTAGCTCCCATAATTTAGAAGAGCTTGAAAAACTGTGCGATCAAGTTGTCTATTTAGAGAACGGTCAGCTACAACAATCGGTGTCAATGAAAGCTGATGCTGAAACCGCCTTTTTAACCTTGACGATGCAGCAAGCAGACATTAGTGCACTAAGTGATAAGGTGCGTTTACTGCCTAATATCCTCAATGTGAAAATTAACAACGATGAGCAAATAATTATTGAGCACCGTATAGATGTAAGCTTTAGCTTAGAGTTGTCATTACTAACATTATTTACCGAGCAAGGATGGCAATATAAAGCAATGATGAAAGGACGAAGCTTAGAAGAAACACTGTTTTCAAATTAAGCAGCATTAAGTTGATTAAATCTAACAAACCCAGCAATTATTGCTGGGTTTTAATTTTTAAAAGCAATTAACAAAAACGTGACCCCCGTCACACCTAGCACCCTCAATAATTTCAAATCGCTCTTAATCTGCACTTGCTCCCAAAATAAAAATGTCGATTTTTTAACTGTAAAAACAACATTGAACGATGACTTTATCTGCTTAGTAAACCTGATAGAAGCGTATACATTTTGCAATTAGCTAAATCAAATCAACATAAGAAAACATACAGCTGAAACTGGCTGACTAGGACAAATCAGCAAATTGTAGATTTCCATAGGTGGCTATAACGCCCAAAATCCAAGGTTCAAATAACGAAAATAGAGTGAGAAACAGACTGGGAAAACACTAAGAAATCGGCAGTAACGAAATAGCAATCACAGTAAATAAATAGTAAAAGTATTTCAGATGCAGATAAAAGCGAGGCAAAAAATGGAGTGGATTGATGCTTCTAAGCTGATGGAATGCAACTAAAGAGAGAGTCACCAAATCAACATCTAAACTAGCAGAGCATACTGCAACAACAAGGGTTAAAACAACTTATCAACCTAAGTTATTGAAATAAAGGTATTTAAACAAAGGATAGTTAAAAAAAGCAAAAAAAAACTGTAGTCAAAGACTACAGCTTTATTAATTATACTAGCCGAAGCTAGAAATAATTAAACTACAGTAACGTTCTCAGCTTGAGGACCTTTTTGTCCTTGAGTAACAGTGAACTGTACTTTTTGACCTTCGTCAAGAGTTTTGAAACCGTCTGAGTTGATAGCACGGAAGTGAACGAATACGTCTGGACCAGACTCTTGCTCGATAAATCCGAAACCTTTATCAGAGTTGAACCACTTAACAACACCAGTAACTTGAGACATGATATAAATCCTGTATATATAAATTAAAGCCTTAACGGCAGTAGAGCTGAAAATGCCGGTTTTACTTATGTTCACAGGACGAAACTGGTCGTATTGAAACACATAAACTAAGCCCAACCTTCAAGCCCGATAGATTATGAACCTTTTTGCGGGTATGTCAACTAAATCGCTATATAATTTGATATAGATGCTACAACAACAATATTCAGTGCTCGGACTAACAAAATTCACAACTAAATATCAGATTCAAATAGTAAAATACCAGTTCTATATGACAAATCAATTACGGATGTGAATTTCGATACTAAAGTCTAACTCGCAGCTAAGCCCTTGATTTGAAATTTCAGCCTTTTGCTCAGCTGTTAATTTCCATGCATAGGGAGTCATATTCAAAAAGTTTTCAATATCAACGACTTTAGATAACTCAAGCCGATACTGTAATCGCTCCTGATGTAAGCAGCTAAAGCCCTCAATCTGCGCTTTGGCTTCATCATGGGGTTTGGGCTCACTGTAAATAATTTTTTTCATTGCAAAATGGTGCATTGGCCCAGGTGCTACGGTAATTAAAATAGCCCCTTTTTTAAGTACCCGTTGCAACTCTTCTACTTTTGACGGTGCATAAATACGAATAGCTAAATCAAACGCTGACGCTGAAAACGGCATCTCATAAGCGCTAGCAACACAAAAGTCCATTTGTGGATAACGTTTAGAGGCGTAACGTATCGCAGACTTTGAGATATCTAACCCTTGTAAGTGACATGTTTGTTCAACATTGGCTTTTGGGGCGGTATCAAGCGAATTATTGCTTGCATTTAAGGCGCTATTTTCATTTAAAGCGCTATGAAGCCTGTTACTGTAATACCCCTCACCACAACCGATATCAAGCACGCATTGTGCATTAGCAGCATACTTAACCGCGAGCTGATTCACTTTCTCACTGAGCTTTTCATAATAGCCTTGGTTCAGAAATTCTCGGCGCGCTAGCATCATGTCTTTATTATCACCGGGGTCTTTGGAGTTTTTCTTCTGCACTGGAAGAAGGTTCACATAGCCCTCTTTAGCGCAATCAAATTGATGACGATTTTGACAATGCCATGATTTTTGGTGCAGTGATAACTCTGTTTGGCAGATTGGACAAATATATTGCATGACATAACTCTATAGAAATGAAAAAGGTGATTAAGTTGAATTCTAGCTTGTGATTTAAGTTATATTTAGAGATTAGTTAAGACTACAACTAATATAAATAGCACCGAAAACTCAAAAATAGTCTCGGTTAGTTATAATGCAGTTACTTACAATGCAGTTACTTACAAATAGTGTCGATTGATCCGCTGTAGCAAATAACTACTCATGTTCTTCAGTTAATTTATCAACCATTTGGCTAACATCCGCCGGAGCAAGCAAGCTAAAGCATTCAAGTTTACGCTGAAGATCTTCAACATTTTTTGATAACTCATTGGCTGCAGTAGCAAAATTAGTGCGCTGCTGCGATTGACTATAAGTTCTGAGTAACCAGCGGTGTTTATGACTGAGTAGATTATCTAACTTTATCAGCTGAGCGGCAATCACTGCGTTAACCTTATTATGCTCTGATGACAAATAAGCGGTTATTTCAGCTCGCACTTGTTCGATCTCACTCATATTTATCGCAATGGTTGCCGGCGCGTCTTCATAGTTAAAGCTGCGGGCTAATATCGCCCTTGCATGCATTAATGCTTTAGGTTCTTGATTAAGTCTAAAATCATCTTCAAGTTTAATGGCATCACCAAGCTGCCCTTTTACCTTAATTTGTAGACCTTCAGCAAATGAAAAGACTAATGTGGTTCCCTGCCTTAACATGGTCGCGGATTTTTTCGGTGCGACACCTGAGCGAGTATACAAACGAAAGCCTTGGCCTACGCCACGTTTTAGCTGGCTAATGAGATTGTGATCATTATCTACAATCGTATTGACTTGCTCTTGAACAGACACCTTAAAAAGTGGCTGACAAGTTAAAATGATAGTCGCACCTTGCAGCACATTCGCATTATTAAACTTCAGCTCTTTTACTATGACCTCAGCAATAGGCTGGCTCAATGCCGGTAATATCGCAAAATCACTTACTTCATCAGGTAGGCTAAGATGTAAAGTCTGATGCTGATCCACTTCATATTTAACGGGCTGACTTAATAAATGGTTATACATGTACTTACCTCTGATTTTTTTAAATTGTAACCAGCAAAATGATTTGCGTCACCAATTAATACTTAAGCCTATAAAATTAAGTGCTTTTTACATAATTCAGCTTTAATGACAAAGCGGTTTTCATACCATCAACAAGGTTGAATAATTTGCTCAAACGTCCCTTAAACCAGCAAAAATGCTCGATGCTAGAGTTAAAATCCAGCCAAACAAGTTACCACAGGTAAACATTCGTAATTAACAGTGCTAAGATGGCAAAACATGAGTTATAGGACAATAGTTAATTATGGCAAGCGCTTTACAACCTACTCTTTTCTGGCACGATTACGAAACCTTCGGGGTAAGCCCAGCAAAAGATCGCCCTTCTCAGTTTGCAGGCATCCGTACTGATTATGATTTAAACATCATTGGTGAGCCTGAAAACTTTTATTGTAAGCAAGCAACTGATTATCTTCCTAAACCTGAAGCAATACTTGTTACAGGGATCACGCCGCAATTAGCCAATTTAAAAGGCATGGTTGAATCAGAGTTTATGGGGCGCATTAATACCATTTTCAGCCAGCCCAATACCTGTGTCGTTGGCTACAACTCACTAAGATTTGATGATGAAGTTAGCCGTTATGGTTTTTACCGTAATTTCATTGACCCTTATGCCCGTGAATGGCAAAACGGCAACACTCGCTGGGATATCATTGATTTAGTCAGAGCCTGTTATGCCTTTAGACCAGAAGGCATCAACTGGCCATTAAAAGAAGATGGCTCGCCAAGCTTTAAATTAGAACAGTTAACCCAAGCTAATGGCTTAAGTCATGAACAAGCTCATGATGCTATGAGTGATGTTTACGCCACCATTGCCATTGCAAAACTCATCAAAGAGAAACAACCTAAGTTATATGATTATTACTTTAACCTTCGTAATAAAAATAAAGTTGCCGAATTAATCCAAGGCGACTTTATGCAGCCTTTGGTACATGTGAGTTCTAAAATCAGTGCAGCTAAAGGATGTGTCACTTTAATCGCGCCTGTTGCGCCGCATCCATCCAATAAAAACGCCATGATTTGTATTAATTTGGCAATGAATATTAGCCCACTGATCGACTTATCGGTAGAAGATATCGTCGAGCGCATGTATACCTCACGTGCCGATTTAGCCCCAGATGAATTACCGATCCCGTTAAAGCAAATCCACGTCAATAAATGTCCATTTATTGGTACGCCTAAGTTACTCACTGAAGAAGTGGCAGCAAGGCACCAATTTGATATGGACTTTGCCCGTCAGCAATACAAACTGTTCAAACAGCACCCTGAGCTACGAGAAAAAATGCAGGCGGTATTCGAGGCGAATAATCACCCTGCAGCGACAGATCCTGATTTAATGCTTTATAGCGGCGGTTTTTTTAGCCGCGCCGATAAAGCCAAAATGGAAATGATCCGCAATACCAAAGCCGAAAACTTAGCCGCGCTTAATCTAGAATTTGACGATCCCCGCATTGAGCAGATGCTATTTCGCTATCGTGGCCGTAATTACCCAGAAACATTAAGCCACGATGAGTCATTAAGATGGCGAGAGTTTTGCCAACAACGTTTATCAGATGCCGATTATGTGATTAATCTCGAAAACTTGTTGGAAGAAACCAGCGACAATGAACATAAGCAGAAATTACTAAAAGCACTGTGCATGTATTTACAAGCCTTATAACGCAAGCTTTTAGTCATTAATCATTTTATAAAGGAATTGGTCATGCAAAATCGCTTTATTGATAGCATCACCCAACTACCCAAGCCACTGGCAAGCGCATTAATACCATTACTTAATGACGATTTTTGTGGCCATATTGATGCAAGCCAATTAGCTCAGCTCGTCACAGCATCGCAAATAGATGAAGAGCAATTACTACTGAGCTTGTTGCCAATTGCTGCCGCCCTCGCCAAGCCAAGTATTAGTGAATTTTATGTCGGCGCAATCGCCAAGGGTGAAAGTGGTGATATCTATATGGGAGCCAATTTTGAATTAGCTTCTGAAGCTCTATTTCATACCGTCCATGCCGAGCAAAGCGCGATAAGCCATGCATGGCTCAATGGCGAGCAAAAAATTATTGATATTGTTGTCAACTTTACCCCTTGTGGTCATTGTCGTCAGTTTATCAATGAATTGGTCGACGGCATTGGTATTAAAATTCACTTGCCAGGTCAGCAATCACAGTTACTTAGTCATTATTTACCCTATGCCTTTGGCCCTGCTGATTTGCAGGTGACAAAACCTTTATTATCAAAAAGTAACATTGAGTTTAGTTTAAACTCTGATGATCCCATGATAATTGAAGCCATAGATCAAGCAGGCCTAAGCTATGCGCCTTATACCAATAATTATGCTGCAGTGGTACTAGAAACCAAAGACGGCAAAACCTATTGTGGACGTTATGCTGAAAATGCGGCATTCAACCCATCTATGATGCCAATGCAAATGGCGCTATCTAATTTAATTCGCCATAACCGTGAATACAGTGATATCAACCGCGTTGTGCTCATTGAGTCATCAAAGGGCAAGATAAGCTTAGTCAATGCGTCTATGGATACCTTGCAAGCGGTGTGCGCCATAGAACTTGAACATATCGTGGTTGACCCAAGTTAACTTATTAAATCTAAGTGACTAAATCTAAGTGACTAAATCTAAGTGACTAAATTTAAACCACTATATTTAAGCCACTCAATTTTAAAAATAGCATTGAATACAATCCATCGGCACCTTTGCTATGGGTTGTATTCAAATAGCAATAAATTAAAACACAGCCACATTTACACTCACATCTTAAAGCCTTACACTCTGCTCTTCCTTACTCGCTTGTTTCTTTAATGACATTAGAACCTTCATGCCAGATTTAACCGTATTAGCTGTATTTATTCCCACTTTCTTTTTTGTATCGATCACTCCCGGTATGTGTATGACACTGGCAATGACCTTAGGTATGAGCATTGGCGTTAAACGCACCCTTTGGATGATGCTAGGTGAGCTTATTGGCGTGGCATTGGTGGCTATTGCGGCGGTGATGGGCGTGGCTAGCGTGATGCTAAACTACCCTGATATATTTGCAGTCTTAAAATGGTTGGGCGGCGCTTATCTTGCTTATATTGGCATTAATATGTGGCGTTCAAAAGGAAAAATGGCCATTATCGAAGGCCAGCAAACAGATACTAGCATCAGTAATTCCGCATTAATGTCACAAGGTTTTATAACCGCTATTGCCAACCCTAAGGGCTGGGCTTTTATGATTTCACTGCTGCCCCCTTTTATTAATGTAGACCAAGCTGTTGGAACGCAACTTTTCTGGTTATTGTCGATTATCATGCTCACAGAATCAGCTTCGATGTTAGCTTACGCCAGTGGCGGAAAGAGCTTGAGACTTTTTCTATCTCGTGGGGATAATATTAAATTAATGAATCGCATAGCGGGCAGTTTAATGGTCGGTGTTGGCTTATGGTTGGCCTTGGGATAATCTTATAAAACAGATAAGTACAAGACCTACGAACATGAGTAATGACATGAGCAATGCTATAAGTAATAGCATGAATAAAGTCACCTTAACAGGCTATATACTAGTCCCTGAGGCTGAATTAAAAGCGGTGATTGAAGCACTTAAGGTGCATAGCCAACTCACAAAACAAGAACCTGGCTGCTTATCATTTTCAGTCACACAAGATGCAAGCAACCCTGTTAAGTTTTACGTCTCTGAAACCTTTAAAAACCAACAAGCTTTTGATCACCACCAGCAAAGAACAAGTCATTCTAACTGGGCCCTTGTGAGTAAAAATGTCAGCCGTCACTATCAATTCAATAGCCTCATCAAGGATTAAATAGCGGCTTGCAAAGCAGTCATTCAATATCCGTTGATAAAAAGCACACCATTTGGCTTAGTTTGTCAAAGCTAGCCAAAAGCTATTTATAAGGCGAACTTTCAGCTAACTGCTGCATGTATTGCTTTATGTGCCGTTGCTCCTGCAGACAATAATCTTCGATAGCATTGCTAAAGCCTTGATGAGTAAGGTTATGATTAGAATAAGTTTCAATGGGGACAAAACCTCTGGCCACTTTGTGCTCACCTTGCGCCCCAGCATCAAACACCATAAGCCCGTTCGCTATGGCGTACTCAATACCTTGGTAATAACAGGTTTCAAAGTGTAAGCCGTCAATAAATTGTAAGCAGCCCCAGTAGCGGCCATATAAATGCGTATCAGTGGCAAAGTATAATGCAGAAGCGATTAATTGTGCCGGCTGGTGCGTTGTTGCATCTGACGCTTTTGTCACTATCAGCAACTTAATACTTGCGCCCATAGTCTTAGCGATTTGATAAAAAAACTCAGCAGATAAATAACCGCCATGACCTGAGCGTTTTAAATAGGTTTGTTGATAACAAGCAATAAAGCCTTGCCATTGCGCAGCGCTGGCTTTATCGCCATCAATAAACTCAAAATCCAAATTGTGCCTAGCTAAAGCCTTGCGCTCTTTAATGATATTTTTGCGTTTACGTGACACTAATTGCAGCAAAAAATCATCAAAGTGCTGATAGTTATGATTATGCCAATGAAACTGAGTGCCTAGCCTTGAAATATTATCTTGAGCTAAATTCAAATAATCAGCCTTGGGTAAAAACAAACAATGCCAAGAAGAGTAATACCCTTGCCCAAGTGTCTGATTTAGAAATTCACTCACTGCAGCGATGATCTCGGCTTTGTTTAAACTTGATTGACAGCAATCAAACCCAATACGCTCACCACTTACTGGTGTAAATGGCACCGCTAGCACTAACTTTGGGTAATAGCTTAAGTCATTACGCTCATAAGCCTCAGCCCACGCCCAATCAAACACGTACTCTCCCCAAGAGTGAGATTTTTCGTAACAAGGCGCAATAGCAACAATAACACCTGCTTGCTTTACCACAATATGTTTGGGCAACCAGCCCGATTGCTCTGAAACACATTGGCTTTGCTCTAATGCATTAAGGTAATCAAATGAAGTAAAGGGGTTTTGATCTGAAAAAATACGTTGCCACTCAGCTTTAGTAATAACAGACACCGAATCATAAAAGCCAATATTCAAGTCAATAGTGTGTGTGATAGACATATTCCCTTAAAAAGCACAGTTACATATTGTGTATTAGATCATAGTTATGGCACATTGCAACACATGATTAAAATTATAAAGGATTGAAAATGGGTTTCTTTTCAAAACTAAAACCGATCGTCATATCAACAAGTATTGCGCTGACGTTGAGCATATCATCTTTTACTTCCCTACAACTGCATGCTGCAAATGAACAATCGATTTATAGCCGTTCTGATACTTCACAACCAATTTGGGCCAAACATGGCATGGTTGCCAGCCAAGAATCACTTGCAACCCGCATTGGTGTCGATATTCTCAAACAAGGTGGTAATGCTGTTGATGCTGCTGTCGCGGTAGGGTTTGCATTAGCGGTCACCTTACCTAGAGCCGGTAATATTGGCGGTGGCGGCTTTATGTTAGTTCATCTTGAAAAAGAAGATAAAACCATTGCTATCGACTACCGCGAAACCGCGCCAGCAAAAGCCCACAAAGATATATTTTTAAATGAACAAGGTGATGTAGTAAAAAAACTTAGCCGTGAACATGGTTTAGCGGTTGGCGTGCCAGGCACTGTGATGGGGTTTGAACTTGCGCTAAACAAGTATGGCACCATGAGTATGAGCGAAGTCGTTAAACCTGCTATTGAACTTGCGCAAAAAGGCATTTTAATTAATTCAGACTTAGCAGATTCACTTGATGGATTAAAACGCCGTATTTCACAATGGCCAAGTTCTGCCAAAATATTTTATAAAAGTAATGGCGACAGTTTTGCCGTTAACGACACCTTAGTGCAAAAAGATTTAGCTCATTCATTATCATTAATTGCTAAGCATGGCAGTAAAGGCTTTTATCAAGGCGAAACCGCTGAGAAAATTGTGGCTGCGATTCAAGCTGCTGGCGGAATAATGAGCATGAATGATTTGAAAAACTATCAAGTCATTGAAAGAACACCTGTAACAGGCGAATACCGCGGCTATAAAGTGGTATCCATGCCACCCCCTTCTTCTGGTGGTATTCATATCATTGAAATGCTTAATGTACTCGAGCACTATCCTATTGAAGAGTTGGGTCACAATACTGCACAAACACTGCATTTAATGACGGAAACCATGAAGCATGCCTATGCTGACAGAAGTGAGTATTTGGGCGATCCTGATTTTCATAACGTGCCGACAGATAAACTCACTAGTCAAAAGTATGCTGATTCAATCGCTAAACAAATTGCCTATAACAAAGCCACGCCTAGTGCCGAAATTAAGCCTGGTGATTTATCCGTTTACGAAAGTAATCAAACCACTCATTACTCTGTGGTCGATAAATGGGGCAATGCTGTATCAAATACCTATACCCTAAACTTCAGTTATGGTTCTGGGCTGGTTGCTGCAGGTACCGGCATTTTACTTAACAATGAAATGGATGACTTTTCCGCAAAACCCGGTATTCCCAATGCCTATGGCTTAATCGGCGGTGAAGCCAATGCAATTGATGCTCATAAAAGGCCACTAAGCTCAATGAGTCCAACGATTGTGATGAAAGACGGTAAACCATTTTTGGTGACAGGCAGCCCTGGTGGTTCACGAATTATCACCACCACATTGCAAGTAATCATGAATGTCATTGACCATAAACTCAATATTGCAGAAGCCACTGCCGCAGCGCGAATTCACCATCAATGGCTGCCTGATTACATTGGTGTTGAAACCAGTTTAAATAACGATACGGTGACTTTACTGGAAGCCAAAGGCCATCAAGTTAAAACCAGTAGCGCAATGGGCAGCACTCAATCCATAGTGATAACCGACAAGGGGTTGTTTGGCGCATCTGATCCACGACGAGCAGGTTCAGAAACCCTAGGGCACTAAAAATAAACCTCAAACATCTGCATTAACTATTTATGGACAATCAGCTACAACATAAATAGTTAATGCGCCTTTGTAGCGCTAACATTCATTGTGCTTATTATTTAAACACCGCTATAAACAATAAAATCACTCAAGCTTTGTAGATTAAGCCTGCCGCTATTTTTCATATATCCCAGCAATCCTCCTAACTTTCTACTAATGATGATGTTCAAACTTATGCAATTACAGCTCTATTTATACGCAAGATTGTATTATCAACTTAAAACCCAAACGCAATGTTAATAATAAGTTAACCCAGCAACGAAAACTAATTAAATTCCACTTCTTCGCAGCAGATTTTATATCAATATTTTAACAACTCAAAAAAACATTAAATAAAACTTAAGTATTTAAACATTACTGCCGATATTGTAACAACAAGAACAGACTTAAACATCGTAGCAACTATAATAACCACAAGGTAACAATTTTTATTTATAGTTCAATATCCGTTATAGGTAATTTTAAGCAAATGATGGATACCACACCTCTAAGGTGGCAATAAGTCAATATGAAAGGCATTAATTTTAAATACTAAAAACGTTTTACAACTTGAGAAAATGAAGTTATCGCACACAAGCAATAGCGATTTGCAATCAAAGATAACAAAAAGTAAAAGTTTCATTTTTAATATCAGCTATTTTACAACAGCCAATCATTATATAACCGAAACTTTAATGACTCACCTTTAGCTAGATAAGTAGGATTATTCGAAATGAAATTAAATAGCTTAAAAATAAAGCATCGGATCGCGTTATTAACCATTGTCGCAATATTTTCATTTATTATCTCGATATTAATTAACAATCAAAGCGTGCAACAAAATGCGCAACGGTTAAATGATCTTCAGTCTCAACTATATCCTGCGTTAAATTTAGCCACTATTAACGAAGGCCTGTTACTTCAATTGGAACAAAATATACAAACAGCGGTAACCACTGGCGAAGAAGAAAGCTTAGAGACTGCCGCCAATATGGTCAAACAAGTTATCAGCAACTTAGACGCAATTAAAAGCTTACTGCCTGCTGAGTCATTTGACGCTAATAATATGCAAAATGATTTATCACTGTATTTTGATAATGCACAACTTTTGGTCGCTGAGTTTTTAAAAAGTGATGTTGATTTTAATAAAATCACCATACAAGCGGCAGCCAATGCCAAACGCTATGAGCAACTTGTTGAAAAATTTAGTCAGAAACACTTAACTTTTTCTCAGCAGTTTGAATCAAGCATTGATACTACGCTGGCCAGTTCAGATACAGCAGCCAGTTCAATGCTTGCTATCGGTATCATTGCATCGATGTTTCTGATTGTGGTTGGTTTATTAGTTAACCGCTCAATCATTGTTACCCTTGAAAGTGTTACTCAGTCACTGCGTAATATTTCTGAAGGTGAAGGTGATTTACGCTCAAGAGTTGATTACCAAGGTAAAGATGAAATTGCAGATTTAGTCCATTGGTTTAACCAATTTGTTTCAAAATTACAGCTCAGCATTGCTGATACCAAGCAAACTACTGACAGTTTAGGGCTCGCTTCACAAACATTACTCAATAGCTGTAAAAATAGTGAACAAACAGTCAATGAGCAAAATCAATCTGTCGAACAAATATCCCATGCGATGAGAGAAATGTTCGTTAGCGTGGCCCACATTGCCGAATATGCCGCCAATGCTGCATCGGAAGCTGATAATGCCAATGAAGAAGCTTTACAAGGTCAGCAAGTGGTCAGTAAAGCCATTACTACCATTAACCAGCTCTCTGAAGAAGTCAGAACAACCTCCGTTGTGGTCAATCAACTTGAAGCCTTTACCAGTAATGTGAATGACATCTTGGATACTATCCGCGGGATTGCAGATCAAACTAATTTACTGGCACTAAATGCGGCGATTGAAGCAGCAAGAGCCGGCGAACAAGGCCGAGGCTTTGCCGTTGTCGCAGATGAAGTTAGAACGCTTGCTTCACGCACTCAAGCCTCAACACAAGAAATTCAACAAGTATTGCAAGAGCTTCGCTCTACTTCAACACAAGCGGTTGATGCAATGCAGCGTGGAATAGAAACCGCAGAAGAAGGCGTAAAAACCACTTCACTAGCAGGAGATGCATTAATCAATATCACTAATAAAGTCAGTGCTATATCCATAGTTAATGACCAAATTGCCGCGGCCACAGAAGAGCAACACAACACTTCAGAACTCATTCAACAATATGTCGCAGATATTGAAACCAATGCCGCTAAAGTAAAAATTACCACGGATGAAATGGGCGGGATTAGTCATGATATTGAAGGGGTTAGCCAACAGCTTCAATCCATTACAGGTCAATTTAAAGTCTAATAATTAGAAATATAAAGGTAGAAAATCACACTATTTCTGCCTTAAGAATAATAACCAGGAGTAACACTATGAGTTTTAATTTGAAAGCGCTACCTTTAGCAATTTCAGTCGCAATGCTACCAGCACTTGCAGTGGCCAATGACGCTACCGATGAAAAATTAGCCAAACTTGAACAACAAGTTAAATCATTACAAGCAAATCAAACTGCCAATTTGACCGAACGCTTCAAATTCAACGGATTTATGACGGGCGCTTTCATCACTTCCGATAACAACGCAGGTTATGCCGGAGCAACCACTTCAGCTAACTTCAATGAAGGCAGCAAATTTGGTTTACAAGGTACGTTTGCAATTACAGATCAGACTCAAGCTGTTATGCAGTTGATGATGAGAGGCGAAAATGATTGGGATGTAGAAGCTGAATGGGCTTATATCTCTCATCGCTTTGAAAATAATATCCAAGCTCGTGCAGGTAAATTACGTATACCACTGTATATGTACTCAGATTATCTTGATGTTGGTTATGCCCAGCCATTTGTACGTCCACCATCAGATGTATACGACCCAGTGCCATTTACCTCCTATACAGGTGGAGATGTTAGCTACGATGTTGAATTTGATGATTCAACAATGACCATTCAAGCTTTTGGTGGACAATCTGAAGCTGCTGGCGTTGACATGAAAAATATTTTAGGTGTCAATGTTACTTGGACTGATGAAACTTGGACTCTACGAGGCTTATACGGTGAAGCAATTTTAGACGGTGATGTTAAGCGTCAAATTACACAAGAACTAATGCCAAATACCGAGATCGATGTCACTGTTACGCTACTAGAAATAGATCGAGAAAAAGGCACTTTCGCGGGCGTTGGCGCTAGTTACGATAATGGATCTTTCTTAGCCATTACAGAGTTAACACGCATCGAAGTGGATGGCGCTTATCCTGATTCTGATTCAGGTTACTTAACCTTGGGTTACCGTATCAATGACTTCACACCTTATGTAACAGCTTCTTTCTTCGAAACTAAAGATAACGATAGCAGAACTATTATTGATGAGGCTTCAGCAATTCAAGCCGCTATTTTTAATGGCCAAAGAAAGTCATACAGTGCAGGCCTACGTTGGGATGCACTTGATAATTTAGCCATAAAATTCGACGTCACATACTCTAATGATTTTGGCGAAACATCTGGTGGATTAGAGACTAACATAGCAAAAGAATTTGATGATACTACCGTGTATACCGTTCAATTTGACGCAGTATTTTAATTAGGAGTGATGAAATGAAAAAATTATTATCTATTTTAGCGCTCAGTGTGAGCTGTGTGTTTTCTGTTAATGCTGCCGTAGTAGTGATCGGTAATCCAGCCGCTGCTGATATCAGCAAATCCGATGCTAAAAAAGCCTTTTTAGGCAAAGGTTCTTCATTTGTCGTTTATGAACTTGAAGAAGGCAACCCTATCCGCTCTGAATTTCATAGCGCAGTAACGGGTAAGTCTGATGCTCAGCTTAAAGCTTTTTGGTCAAAGCAGGTATTTACTGGTAAAGGCACACCACCAGCAACCATTGGTGACGCATCAGGCATGAAAGCTGCAATAGCAGCAGATGCTAATGCTATCGGTTATATTGACGAAGCCGATGTTGATGGCAGCGTGAAAGTAATTCTAAAACCATAACATTGCTCGAAATAGTGTGACTTAAACATAGATTATAAGCCTTGTTTACATATCACTAGTTAGTAATAAATAAAGGACTTAACTCTCGTTAGGTCCTTTTTTTATGTTTTGTTACAAAAGTAACCTAAAGGTATACGAAAGTATGATAAAAATTTGTTAATCTAGCAGCAAATCATAAACAAATAACAATGATGATTTGTGACTCTTTAACGGTTTATACATCGGCATAGGGTTATTTAGACAACCATTTCAAAGCAAACAGGGAAATAATTATGAAGGGACTAACCCTCACACCACTTTTTTCTGCCATGGCGTTAACTTTAGCGCTAAGTGCATGTTCAGATAATAACGTTGAAACCGTCCAAACGTCTCAAGCACCCAATGCGGTTGCAACGACTAGCATCACCCAAGATGCTAACAACCCTTTTTTCAAACCCTATGATACCTTTATGGAAATCCCAGATTTCGATAACATCAAAAATGAGCATTTTTTACCGGCTTTTGAAGCAGGCATTGCTGAACGTAAAGCTGAAATTAATAGCATTACCAATAACCCTGATGCTGCGACATTTGCAAACACCATTGAAGCGATGGAGTTTTCAGGCACCTTATTAACGAAAGTATCGAGCGTTTTCTATAATTTGACCGGTGCTCACACTAACCCAGATATACAAACGATTTCAAAACAAGTGTCACCTATGCTGTCATCAGCTAGTGATGATATTTATTTAAATGATAAATTATTTCAGCGCGTTAAAACTGTTTACGACCAAGCTGAAACCTATCAACTTAATACTGCACAAACTAAGCTTCTAGAAGATACTTACAAACGATTTACCCGTGGCGGCGCCAATTTATCGGCTGAAGATAAAAACACCCTACGGGCGTTAAATGAACAGATTGGTAAATTAAACTTAGAGTTTGGTGACAACCTACTGGCTGAAACCAATGCTTTTGAGCTTGTCGTAGATAAACAAACAGATTTAGCAGGCTTGCCTCAAGATATTATCGATACCGCTGCAGCAACAGCAACTAAGCGCGGCCATGAAGGCAAGTGGGTGTTTACCACGCAGCGCCCTTCTATCACACCATTTTTAACCTATGCAGAAAATCGTGATTTAAGAGAAGCGCTTTTTAAAGGTTATATTGAGCGTGCCAATAACAATAATGGCAATGACAATAAAACCGGCTTAGCTAAAATTGCATCACTTCGTGCTGAAAAAGCCAAATTAATGGGTTATAAAACCCATGCCCATTTTGTATTAGAAGAACGTACAGCTAAAACCCCTGAAAATGTTTACGGCTTACTTGATAAAGTTTGGCCAGCAGCACTAGCACAAGCTAATGCTGAAGTTGCTGATATGCAGGCACTTATCGACTCGCAAGGTGGTGACTTTACTTTACAAGCTTGGGATTGGTGGTATTACTCAGATCAAATCCGCGTTGCAAAATACGACTTTAATGAACAACAAACTCGGCCTTACTTTTCGCTAGAATCAACATTAGAAGGGGTATTTTATACCGCTAATCGCTTATTCGGCATCACAATGAAAGAGCGCACCGACTTACCTAAGTACCACCCAGATGTCAGAACCTGGGAAGTCTATGACAAAGATGGTTCATTAATGGCTATTTTCATGGGTGACTATTACGTACGTGATACTAAGCGAGGCGGCGCATGGATGAATGCCTACCGCTCGCAATACAATATGAATGGCGTTGAATCAAAGCCTATTATTGTCAATGTACTTAACTACCCTCGCCCAACTGGCAATGAGCCTTCACTGCTAACATTTGATGAAGCTAGCACCCTATTCCACGAGTTTGGACATGCGCTACATGGAATGCTATCAAAGGTTGAATATGCTTCTCAATCAGGTACTTCAGTACCGCGAGATTATGTCGAGTTCCCTTCACAAGTGATGGAAAACTGGATGACGCAACCTGAAGTGTTAGCGCAGTTTGCAAAACATTATAAAACCGGTGAAGTGATCCCCACTGAACTTGTTAAGAAAATTCAAGCTGCCAGTAAATTCAACCAAGGTTTTGCTACCGTTGAATATATGGCAGCCACTAAGCTTGATTTAGACTGGCATACACTGACAGACACCAAACTAAGAGATGCCGCCGAATTTGAAGCTGAATCACTTGCCAATATGGGCTTAATTAAAGAAATAGCCCCACGATATCGCAGCAGTTACTTCTCGCATATTTTTGCGGGTGGTTATTCTGCTGGTTATTACAGCTATCTTTGGTCTGATATTTTAGGCGCGGATGCTTTCGAAGCATTTAAAGAAAATGGTATTTTTGACCCAACAACAGCCCAAGCTTTTAGAGACAATATCTTGTCTCAAGGTGGCAGCGCCGACCCAATGCAGCTTTACCGTCAGTTCCGTGGTAAAGATGCCGGTATCGAACCACTGTTAAAAAGCCGTGGTCTTTTAGAAGATAACGCAGCGGATTAGCCCTGTAGGTCATCGGCAGTGAGTAGTCATTCAACTAGCCTTATTGTTAAAGTAAGGCTGTCTGATAAGAGCTAACTACTCTCAAGTAAAGCACCGCTGCAAAGTGGTGCTTTTTTTATGCTGATAAAGGAATGCTTTACTGTCATTAAAGCGCTGCGCTATCAATTTACTGCCAGCTAAATCAAACACTAAACCCATAGCAACCAGAAAAATTCAGCAAACAGCCTTTAAAAACCATTTTAGTTAACTAACAGACCATCAAATCATAACTTTGCAATGTAGTTTCTGTATAATCCACCGCAATTAACTCACAAATCAAACCTGATGAGTTAACAAAATAATAGAGCATAAAAATCAAGCTCAGGGTCATAATAAGAGAGAAAACAATGGTAAACCAAAAGCTATTAGTCACTATTATTGCTGGCGTACTAGGCGTTAGCGCATGTGATTTATTACATGATCAGACTACAGAAGTTAAGTCTGGTGATGTGCACCCCCTCACTGTCAATTTACGAATTCTAGAAACATCGGATCTCCATGCCAACATCATGGATTTTGATTATTACAAAACAAAATATGATCCGACTATAGGCTTAGCTCGCACTGCCAGTTTAATTAAACAGCAAGGTCAAAGTGCTGATAATTTTGTCTTAGTAGATAATGGGGATTTGCTCCAAGGCAGCCCTATGGGTGACTATGTTGCCAACAGTTTCAAACAGAAAACAACCCTCCTTGATACTCACCCAGCTTATAAAGCCATGAACACCTTAGGTTACTCTGTTGGTAACATTGGAAATCACGAATTTAACTACGGTTTAGATTTCTTATATCAGTCTCTCGCGGGTGCCAACTTCCCTTATATTAGCGCCAACGTATTATGTGAAGCCGACTGTTGGGATAACAAAGTCAAAGGCGATAACCTATTTACCCCTTATATCATCGAAGAAAAAAACGTCGTCGACACCAATGGCGATAAACACATCATTAAAATCGGCTATATCGGTTTTGTACCTCCACAAATCCTATTATGGGACAAACAAAACCTTACGGGTAAAGTCACCGTAATGGGGATTATTGAAGCAGCTGAAAAATTTGTGCCTATGATGAAAGCTCAAGGCGCTGACATTATCGTCGCAATACCCCACTCTGGGGTAGGAAGCCCTGAAAACCCTATCGATATAACTGATGAAAACGCCACTTGGGCATTATCAAAGGTAGCGGGTATTGATGCCATTACCTTTGGCCACAGTCACTCAATATTCCCTTCAAGCACCTTTGCTGCACTTAAAGATGCCGACATAAATAAAGGCACCATAAATGGCGTTGCGGCGGTTATGCCTGGACGTTGGGGCGATAACCTCGGCGTTATCGATTTTAAGTTAGCATTACAAGATGGCAGCTGGACAATTGTTGACAGCATGGCCAAAGCCTTGCCTATTTTTGATAAAAAAGCGACTAACCCTGAGCTGGTGACTGCAGATAAAACCATAAGTGATGCTGTAGCTAAAGAGCATCAAGCTACATTGGATTATGTCGATCAGCCCATAGGTAAAGCATCGGCTGATATGTTTAGCTTTTTGACCTTAGTACAAGATGATCCCACAGTGCAAATTGTGTCAGATGCACAAATTGCTAAAGTAAAAGCTAACTTAACGGAGGCTTTAAAAGATATTCCGGTATTGTCCGCTGCTGCGCCATTTAAAGCAGGTGGCCGCCATAGCACTGCAGCAGATGCCGAGTCTTATGTGCAAGTCCCAAGTGGTGAGCTAACCTATAAAAATGCGGCAGATTTATATCTTTACCCTAACACCTTGGTTGCTGTTAAGTTAAGTGGCGCTCAAATTAAAGATTGGTTGGAATGCAGTGCAAATCAATTTAATCAAATTGATGTTAACTCTACTGAGCCTCAATACCTGATTAACTGGAATACCCACCGCACCTATAACTTTGATGTCATAGATGGTGTCAGCTACAACATTGATGTAACTCAACCAAATAAATTTGATGGCGATTGTGCATTAGTTAATGCCGATGCTAACCGAATAGTCGGGCTAAGTTACACTCACGGCGACACTGTTATCAGTGGTGCTGAATTTAATGCCAAAGAATTTATAATCGCAACCAATAATTATCGCGCATTTGGTGGTAAATTCGCCGGAACGGGTTCTGAATTCGTGGTAATGGAACTACCAGACACAAACCGTGAAGCCCTAGCTCAGTACATCACTGATGAAACTGAAGCCAATGGTTTAGTTGATCCAAATGCTGATAATAACTGGGATTTCGTGACCATTAATTCGGCAACAAAGTTAGATATTCGCTTTGAAACCCAAAACAGTGAACTTGCTGATAAATTTATCAGCGGCTATCAAGTGCGACCTATGACAAAGCGCACTGATATCACAGATGAATTTGGTTTTGCGATTTATAATATTGACCTGCAATCCGCTGTTAAAGCTAAATAATCAACCTTTAACATCAAAAAAGGCGCCGCGGCGCCTTTTTAGTTAATCTTAAAAAAAGTCTAATCATCAAGTTCAAACATTAATCCCATTTTAGCAATTTGTGCCAATGGCACCTTATGTTGATTACGTTTAGCGCATAATTTTTGATGTTCAACACTTTTAGGCTCACCAGTCACCACTACTCTTACTTGATAACCCAAGGCCTTCGCTGCGGCTTCATAAGCCATATATTCCCAACGGCATACATTGGTATTGTCACAAATAACGTAAGGCTCGTTATGAGCCATCGCATTAATAAATGCGCTTAAATTAGCCTGGTGATACTGGGCGAGTTTTTTTGGATTAAAGCGGTATTCGCCATTACGAACAAAATAACTGTCAGTAGAGAAGTAACCATATTGCCGTATGTGTATAGCGTTATCTACACCTAACTGTTCAATGAATTCATTAACCCAAGTTGATTTACCACTACCCGGTAAACCGCGCATGATTATCGCAACTTTATCCCTACTCAAGCACTCATTTCCTTTGTCGCGACTTCACTGCCAAGGGTTTTACCGGCTAAAATTGACTCTACTAACGCAGGCACAACATCACCAGCTTTACCGGTAAAATGATATTGAAATTGGCTATGGCGATCTGCCGCTAACAGATTAACTTCTACTGTTTGTGCACCATGATGATTAGCGCTGTCGACAAAGCCCGCTGCGGGATAAACCGTCCCAGAAGTCCCAATAGCGATAAATAAATCACAGTTATCCAGCGCATCATGAATTCTATCCATGCCAAATGGCATTTCACCAAACCAGACAATATGCGGCCTTAATCGTTTGGCAGGAATACAGCAGGTACAGCAATTGTCTTCACCAAAAGGTTCTCTAAGGACAAACGTTTGCAATGACTGTGGGCAGCGTCCTTTGGATAATTCTCCATGCATATGTAATAAACGTTTTGAACCTGCCCGCTCGTGTAAATCATCTACATTTTGAGTGATAACCAGTAGCTTGCCAGGAAACTCAGCTTCTAATTTTGCTAATGCTGCATGAGCGGCATTAGGATGAACCTCACCGCTATGGAGGTTCTCCCAACGGCTATTATAAAAACGTTCAACTAAATTGATATCGCGGGCATAACCTTCAGGGGTGGCCACATCTTCAATATGATGTTGCTCCCACAAACCGTCTTCATCGCGAAATGTTTTTATCCCCGATTCAGCGGAAATACCTGCGCCAGTTAAGACCACAATCTGCTGATACATGTGAATTCCTTGTTTTGATTATAATTATCATTACTGGGTACAAAGCTTGATAACCCTATTTAACATTATAGTGATATAAAAGCCGTTAATGCTCAATAATCCCTTAGTATAAGTAAGTTTATTAGGTGAATTTTAACCTATTGGTCAATATTGTATGGCTCATTGGCCAAAATCAGTGCTTATATGACGATTAACTCATTTGAAAGGTTCCAGTTTCTGATTGCAACACATATAATGATCTTAATTATCCACGGAGGAACCGATAAGGTTCTGTAATCAAGAGATTAGCGATGACAGATGGAAATCAAGCACTCAAGAAAGCAGGTTTAAAGATAACACTGCCACGAGTTAAAATTCTAGAATTAATGCAAGCCCCTGAAAACCAACATATCAGTGCAGAAGATCTGTACAAAAAATTACTCGATATTGGTGAGGAAATTGGCTTAGCTACTGTTTATCGCGTATTAAACCAATTTGATGATGCGGGTATCCTTAATCGTCACCATTTTGAAAGTGGCAAAGCGGTTTTTGAAATGTCGACCCAAAAGCATCATGATCATCTTGTTTGCTTAACCTGCGATAAAGTAATTGAATTCTCTGATGAGGTCATTGAACGTCGTCAAGACGAAATAGCAATGCGTCATAATATTAAGCTAACTCACCACAGCTTATATTTATACGGTCACTGCACCAATGACAGCTGTGATCACGCTGACGAATAATTATCGCCAAGCCTGATAAATAGTCATTAAAAAACCAGCATACTTGCTGGTTTTTTTGTTTTTACACTCGCCATAAGTTATGCCTTTATAAAGTCATTTGATACACATGTACTTTCGAGCCGAGATATTCGCTTTCTTCATGTATGCTCATACCGAGCTTTTTCGCTATCGCTTCTGAACCTGTATTGCCATGTAAAATAAGGGCTATGACTAAATCAATATCGAACTGTGGCTTTAGTGTATCAACTACCGCTTGCGCTGCCTCATTGCCTATGCCCTTGCCCCAATATTCTGGTAAATAGCGATAACCTATTTCTACTTTATCGTATTCAGGAAGATATTTAGGCCCACAAAAGCCAATGACTTTATTATCTTCCTTATGATGCACCGCCCAACGACCAAAACCATGCTTTTGATAATCAGCTTGAATAATTGAGGTAAAAATCTCTTTTGCTTCAGCTATGCTAGTAAGTGGCTCTTGGGGGATATAAGTTAATATTTCTGGAATACTGTTCATTAAAAATAATGCTTCTGCATCCTCTTCAACAAAAGGGCGCATGATAAGCCTTGGGGTTTCAGTAATAATACCAATCGGTTTTATGACGTTACTCATGGTTATCCTTAATCATTTAAATACTAATATGGCTAGTTAAACACAGATTAATACTCAGTAAAACATATGATTACAGTTTTAAATTAATAATTTTGAAGAACATATTTAGCGATAGGAAACGAAAAAACAAAAAAGGCGCCAAATGGCGCCTTTTGATTAACTCACTAGAATTTACCAGCCAGTTTTAGTACGCAGTGCTTTACCGATGTCAGCTAAAGAGCGAACTGTGCTTACGCCAGCAGCTTCTAATGCAGCAAACTTATCTTCAGCAGTACCTTTACCACCAGCGATAATTGCGCCAGCATGACCCATACGCTTACCTTCTGGTGCAGTAACACCAGCAATGTAAGATACAACAGGCTTAGTTACATTTGCTTTGATGAATTCAGCAGCTTCTTCTTCAGCAGTACCACCAATTTCACCAATCATTACGATTGCTTCAGTTTGTGGATCGTTTTGGAACATTTCCAATACGTCGATGAAGTTAGTACCTGGAATTGGGTCACCACCAATACCTACACAAGTAGATTGGCCAAAACCTTCGTCAGTAGTTTGTTTAACAGCTTCGTACGTTAATGTACCAGAGCGTGAAACAATACCGACTTTACCAGGCTTGTGGATGTGACCAGGCATGATACCAATCTTACACTCACCAGGAGTGATAACACCTGGACAGTTAGGACCAATCATACGCACGCCAGTTTCTTCAAGTTTAACTTTAACTTGAAGCATGTCTAAAGTTGGAATACCTTCAGTAATGCATACGATTAGCTCAATGCCACCGTCGATTGCTTCAAGGATTGCATCTTTACAAAAAGGTGCTGGTACATAGATAACAGTCGCAGTTGCACCCGTTTCAGCTACAGCATCTTTAACAGTATTAAATACAGGAAGACCTAGGTGAACTTGACCACCTTTTCCTGGAGATACACCGCCAACCATTTTTGTACCGTAAGCAATTGCTTGCTCAGAGTGGAAAGTACCTTGGCCACCAGTGAAACCTTGACAGATAACTTTAGTATCTTTGTTAATTAATACGGACATTATTTGCCCTCCGCAGCAGCAACAACTTTCTCAGCAGCATCAGTTAATGACGCAGCTGCGATAATATCAAGACCAGAACCTGCAAGCACTTCACGGCCTAATTCAGCGTTAGTACCTTCAAGACGGACAACAACAGGAACTTCTACACCGACTTCTTTTACAGCGCCGATAATACCTTCTGCAATCATGTCACAACGTACGATGCCACCAAAGATGTTAACTAAAACAGCTTTAACGTTTGAGTCAGAAAGAATGATTTTAAATGCTTCTGCTACACGTTCTTTAGTGGCTCCGCCGCCAACGTCTAAGAAGTTAGCTGGCTTGCCGCCATGTAGGTTTACGATGTCCATAGTACCCATTGCTAGGCCTGCACCGTTAACCATACAACCCACGTTTCCGTCTAATGCAACGTAGTTAAGTTCAAACTTGGCTGCGTGTGCTTCACGAGCATCATCTTGTGATGGATCGTGCATGTCACGGATTTTAGGTTGACGGAATAAAGCATTTCCATCGATACCAATCTTGCCATCAAGACAATGGATATTACCTTCGTCAGTGATCACAAGCGGGTTGATTTCTAATAAAGCGAAATCATGGTCTTCGAACATTTTTGCAAGACCCATAAACACTTTAGTGAACTGCTTCATTTGAGTTGGGTTTAAACCTAACTTAAAGCCAAGATCACGTGCTTGGTATGGTTGAGGACCTGTTAAAGGATCGATAATTGCTTTGTGAATTAACTCTGGGGTTTCTTCAGCCACAGTTTCAATTTCAACGCCACCTTCAGTTGATGCCATAAACACAACGCGACGAGTCGCACGGTCAACAACAGCACCTAGGTAAAGTTCATTTGCAATATCAGTACAGCTTTCTACTAAAATTTTAGCAACAGGCTGGCCTTTTTCATCAGTTTGGTAAGTCACTAAGTTCTTACCTAACCATTTTTCAGCAAATGCTCTGATTTCTTCTTTATCGCCAGTGACTTTAACGCCACCTGCTTTACCACGGCCGCCAGCGTGTACTTGACACTTAACAACCCACATATCGCCGCCAATGTGACCAGCAGCTTCTACCGCTTCTTGGGCTGTATCGCAAGCGAAGCCTTCTGAAACTGGTAAACCATATTCGGCAAATAAGGATTTTGCCTGATACTCATGCAAATTCATGATGATCTATCCATATACTTCTTTATAAAATCCTACTGGCTCTAACGAGCCAGCTACGAGGGTATTGTCTAGTTGACTCTTAGAGGTCAAGCAATAGACGAGTTGGATCTTCAAGGAAGTCTTTAATAGCGACCAAGAAACCAACCGACTCACGGCCATCAACAATTCGATGATCGTAAGATAATGCTAGGTACATCATAGGTTGAATAACAACCTCACCATTCACAGCCATTGGGCGATCTTTAATAGCATGCATGCCTAAAATCGCGCTTTGTGGAAGGTTTAAAATTGGCGTCGACATTAGCGAGCCAAATACGCCGCCATTAGTCACGGTGAAGTTACCACCGGTCATATCAGCAACAGATAACTTGCCATCACGGCCTTTGATTGCTAATTCACGCACATTTTTTTCAATTTCAGCAAGGCTCATGGTATCGGTATCACGTAATACTGGGGTAACCAGACCACGTGGCGTTGATACCGCAATGCTGACATCAAAGTAGTTGTGATAAACCAGTTCATCACCGTCGATAGACGCGTTAACTTCAGGGAAACGTTTTAATGCTTCAGTCACAGCTTTTACGTAGAAAGACATGAAACCTAAACGAATACCATGACGTTTTTCAAATACTTCTTGGTATTGCTTACGAATATCCATGATTGGCTGCATGTTAACTTCGTTAAACGTTGTTAGCATTGCCGTAGAGTTTTTAGCCTCTAATAAACGATTAGCAATAGTCTTACGTAAACGCGTCATAGGAACACGTTTTTGAGTACGACCTTCAAGTGGTGCAATTGGCGCAGGCGCTGCAGCAGGTTTAGCCGCAGGTGCTGACTTCACAAATGCTTCAACATCTTCTTTAGTCACACGTCCACCAACACCAGTGCCTTTTACTTTGCTTGCATCAAGGTTATGCTCAGCAATGAGACGGCGTACAGATGGGCTTAATGCATCATTTGACTCATCTGTAGATTCAGCTACTGGTGATGCAGCTTCTGCTTCTGCTTTAGTCACTTCTTGGCCTGAAACTGCACCAGCAACGAAGTTTGCAATCACTTGCTCACCAAGAACAGTGTCACCTTCTTGGAATAATAATTCGCTAATAGAACCATCTTCTGGCGCAACAACTTCTAGTACAACTTTATCAGTTTCGATATCAACTAGATTTTGGTCACGAGAAACCTGTTCGCCAGGTTGCACATGCCATGTCGCGATTGTTGCATCTGCAACTGATTCTGGCAGAACGGGTACCTTAATTTCGATACTCATGGAAAGCTTTCCTTTTATAATTTTCTATTACGACAGTTTTAATGCGCTATTAACTAATGCTTCTTGTTGGCGTGCATGCAGAGCAGGATAACCACAAGCTGGTGCAGCAGATGCCTCACGGCCAGCGTAGGTTAGTTCAGCTCCGGCAGGGATAGCTGCCCAGAAATGATGTTGGCTACAATACCAAGCACCTTGGTTCTGAGGTTCTTCCTGACACCAAACAAAATCTTTAACGTGCTGATAGTCAGCAAGTGCGGCTTGCATTTCTTCTTGCGGGAACGGATAAAGCTGCTCCACACGGACAATAGCAACGTTAGTAATTTCTTGTTTACGACGCTTGTCGAGTAATTCGAAATACACCTTACCACTACAGAAGACAACGCGATCAACCTTGCTCGCGTCTAATGCATCAAGCTCACCAATCACACTTTGGAAACTTCCTTCAGCGAGCTCTTCAAGTGTAGAAACCGCTAATGGATGACGTAGTAATGATTTAGGCGACATCACCACCAGTGGACGACGCATAGGACGTACAACTTGACGGCGTAGCATGTGATAAACCTGTGCAGGTGTAGAAGGAACACACACTTGCATATTGTGGTTTGCACAAAGCTGTAAGAAACGCTCAAGACGAGCAGATGAATGCTCTGGGCCTTGGCCTTCATAACCATGGGGAAGTAGCATCGTTAGACCACATAATCGGCCCCACTTTTGCTCACCTGAAGATAAGAACTGATCGATAACCACTTGAGCACAATTAACAAAGTCACCAAACTGCGCTTCCCAGATGGTTAATCCGCCCGGCTCTGCTGTGGCATAACCGTACTCAAATGCCAGTACCGAGGCTTCTGATAATACTGAGTCAGTAATATCAATCTCGCCCTGTTCATCAGCGACATTACGAAGCGGCAAATAAGTCGTACCATCATTTTGATTATGTAAAACTGCATGACGATGGAAGAAAGTACCACGACCAGAATCCTGACCGGTAATACGAACGCGTTTTTTATCTTCCAAAATGGTGGCGTAAGCTAAGGTTTCAGCAAAGCCCCAATCAACCGGTTTTTCACCGTTTGCCATCGATACACGGTCTTTATAAATCTTAGCGACCCGTGATTGCAATTTGTGGCTTTCAGGAATATCTACCATCTTTTGCGCAAGACCAATCAGCTTGTCAAAGTTCATTGCACCTTGATAGCTTTCATCCCACTCACGATTAAGATACGGCGACCAGTCAACAGTGTGTAACGTCATTGGACGCCACTCTTTCACTACACAATCACCTGCATCTAATGCATCACGGTAGTTATTGACAAGGCCAGTAACGTCATCAGCAGAGATACTATCTTCTTGAATTAATCGATCAGCATAAATCTTACGCGGCGTAGGATGCTTCTTAATTTTTGCGTACATTAGCGGCTGCGTTGCACTTGGCTCATCAGCTTCGTTATGACCATGGCGGCGATAACACACTAAATCAATCACCACATCACGCTTAAATTCGTTACGGTAATCCACCGCTAACTGCGAAATAAAGGCAACAGCTTCAGGATCATCTGCATTGACATGGAAAATAGGCGCTTGGACCATTTTGGCAATATCAGTACAGTATTCCGTTGAACGCACATCGGCAGTATTAGAGGTAGTGAAACCCACTTGGTTATTAATAACGATACGAATACTACCGCCAACTTTAAAACCACGGGTCTGAGACATGTTAAATGTCTCTTGCACAATACCTTGTCCAGTAATTGCCGAGTCACCATGAATGGTAATTGGCATAACTTGTAAACCATCGCTACAACCACGTCTGTCTTGACGCGCTCTTACTGAACCAATAACCACAGGGTTAACGATTTCTAAATGTGATGGGTTAAAGGCCAGTGCTAAATGAACGTTTCCGCCTGGCGTTTCGAAATCAGATGAAAAGCCTTGGTGATACTTAACGTCACCAGAACCTTGGATTTCATCATGCTTACCGGCAAATTCATCAAATAATTCAGCAGGACGCTTACCCAGTACGTTAACAAGGACGTTTAAGCGACCACGGTGAGCCATACCGACGACAATTTCTTTGGTACCTGCTTCACCTGCGCGATATAAAATCTCACGCATCATTGGCACTAACGCATCACCACCTTCAAGCGAGAAACGTTTTGCGCCTGGAAATTTTGCGCCAAGGTATTTTTCCATACCTTCAGCAGCATTTAGGCCTTCTAGAATGCGTTTCTTAGTGGTGTTATCGTAATTTGCTTTACCCAAAGACGGTTCAAGACGTTGCTGAATCCAACGCTTTTCATCGGTATCGGTAATATGCATGTATTCAGCACCAATAGAACCACAATAGGTACTTTTTAATGCATGAACTATGTCGGCTAATTTAAGGGTGTCACTACCGTATGCAAATGAACCGGTATTGAACTCACGTTGCATATCTTCGGCATCTAAACCATGAAATGCTGGGTCTAATTCAGATACTGGCTCACGGTGCCATAAACCTAACGGATCAAGGTTAGCATTTTGGTGACCACGAAAACGGTGAGCGTTAATTAACTGGAGGACTTTTACTTGTTTAGCATCTAACTCTGGGTCAGTAACACGGCTAGCGCCTTTGGCACGACCTTCTAATGCTAAACTGCGGAAATAATCACGTACTTTAGAGTGTGCAGTTTCAGGTAGATCTTGAGAAGTACCATTTACCGCAGGGAGATTATCAAAAACGACTTGCCAATCAGCGGTAACTGAACTTGGATCTTCTTGATAGGCTTCATACATCTCTTCTACGTAGGTCGAATTTGAGCCACTTAAATGTGACGATTCGAGCCAAGCTTTCATGATGCCTTGGTGCATTACTTTTCCTTCCAAACTTGATACACGTGCTTCGCCAATTTCATAATTGCGATACCTGGTTGCACCACAATCGAATCGTATTAACTCTTTCGTTTAACGCTGTTTATCAACTACGGATAATAGCGATATAACTATATAATTTAAACAGTTAATTACAAAGGTCTTCTAACACACACAAAAGAGTCATCCCCATAGTTGAAGATGACTCCCCAATAGAGCTATATAACAATAAATCCCAGCTCTATGTTGCGCATTTACACTGCTCGCTTCAGTAACATTGACTTAATGTGGCCAATGGCTTTAGTTGGGTTTAGTCCTTTAGGACACACATCAACACAGTTCATAATACCGTGACAACGGAACACACTGTAAGCATCGTCTAAACCATCTAAACGCTCTTCAGTTGCCGTATCGCGGCTATCAATTAAGAAGCGATATGCATGCAGTAAACCACTTGGTCCGATAAATT
The DNA here is from genome assembly GCF_030548765.1 of Shewanella sp. 3_MG-2023. NCBI lineage: Bacteria > Pseudomonadati > Pseudomonadota > Gammaproteobacteria > Alteromonadales > Shewanellaceae > Shewanella > Shewanella sp. 3_MG-2023. Next base: position 112,030 of record NZ_JAUOSH010000010.1, read on the forward strand.
TATCAGGGTTCCACCAGAAAGATGGACAAGCAGTAGAACAACAAGCACACATGATACATTCATATAATCCGTCTAAATGAGCACGCTCTTCAGGTGATTGTAAATGTTCACGAGCCGGTGTTTTCTCATCATTGATAAGAAACGGTTTAATTTTTTCGTACTGTGTGTAGAACTGAGTCAGGTCGACAATTAAATCGCGCACAACTGGCATGCCAGGAAGTGGGCGAATTTCAATTTTCTTACCTTTAAAAGTAGAAACCGGCGTAATACACGCAAGGCCGTTTTTACCATTCATGTTCATACCATCACTACCACATACACCCTCACGACATGAGCGTCTAAATGATAATGCAGGATCTAACTCTTTCAGCTTCATCAGTGCATCTAGTACCATCATATCGGTACCTTCTTCCACATCTAAACTGTAATCCTGCATATATGGTTTAGTGTCTACATCAGGATTGTAGCGATAAACTGCAAATTCCAATTTCATCGGGGCTTCTCCTAGTAGGTACGCTTGATAGGCGGGAATGCCGCACGAAGCTTAGGCTCCATGTTGACTTCACGCTTAGTCATTTCTTCTGTGACGGGGTCAAAGACGCTATGACATAACCAATTATCATCATCACGGTCTAAGAAATCCTCACGAGAATGCGCACCACGACTTTCTGTACGGAAGTTCGCAGCATAAGCTGTCGCAATTGCTGTCGCCATCAAGTTATCAAGCTCTAAACATTCAATACGTTGAGTATTAAATTCTGAAGAGTTATCAGATAACTTAGCATTCGCTAAACGATCGCGAATTGCTTTAAGCTCTTTAAGGCCTTCAGCCATTGCATCACCACTTCTAAATACAGAGAAGTTAAGTTGCATACATAACTGTAAGTCTTTACGAATAACAGCAGGATCTTCACCGTCTTTATTGCTTTCCCAGCGATTAAGACGCTCAAGTGATGCTGAAATTTGCTCTTCAGATGGCGCTTTTGGATCCGCAGTCGCATCGAGTGCTTTACCTAAATGCTGACCAGCAGCACGTCCAAATACCACTAAATCCAGTAATGAGTTACCACCAAGGCGGTTTGCACCGTGTACTGATACACAAGCAATTTCACCTACAGCGAATAAACCCACGATATCTTGTTCAGTGCCATCAGCATTTTGACGAACAACTTGACCACTCACTTTAGCGGGTAGACCACCCATCATGTAATGACATGTTGGCAATACAGGAATTGGGCCATCTGCTGGATCAATATGCGCAAAAGTACGAGAAAGTTCACAAACACCAGGAAGACGAGCTTCTAATGTTTCTTTACCTAAGTGATCAAGCTTAAGTAAACAATGCGGCCCTAATGGACCATCTAATCCACGGCCTTCACGAATTTCTGTCATCATCGAGCGAGCAACAACATCACGTGATGCTAAATCTTTTGCATTTGGTGCATAACGTTCCATGAAACGCTCGCCATCTTTATTTAAAAGATAACCACCTTCACCACGACAACCTTCAGTTACAAGCACACCTGCGCCAGCAATACCCGTTGGGTGGAACTGCCACATTTCCATGTCTTGCATTTGAACGCCAGCGCGCATTGCCATACCAACACCGTCACCAGTATTAATATGTGCATTGGTGGTTGAAGCATAAATACGCCCTGCACCACCGGTTGCTAAAATGGTTGCCTTCGCTTTGAAGTAAACAATCTCGCCAGTTTCAATTTCAATAGCCGTACAACCAACTATTGCACCGTCATCGTTTTTCACTAAATCGAGTGCATACCACTCAGAAAATACTTCAGTTTTGTGTTTAACATTTTGCTGATAAAGACAATGAAGTAATGCATGACCTGTACGGTCAGCTGCAGCTGCAGTACGTGCCGCTTGCTCGCCACCAAAGTTTTTTGATTGGCCACCAAACGGACGCTGGTAAATAGTACCGTTTTCAAAACGTGAGAATGGCAAACCCATTTGCTCAAGTTCAATAACCGCCTCTGGACCTGTCTTACACATGAACTCGATTGCTTCTTGGTCACCGATAAAATCAGAACCTTTCACGGTATCGTACATGTGCTGTTCCCAGTGATCTTCATGAGCATTACCCAACGCAACGGTAATACCACCTTGCGCAGATACTGTATGAGAACGGGTTGGGAAAACTTTAGATAAAAGCGCACAGCTCTTACCTTCTTTAGAAATTTGTAATGCCGCTCGCATGCCAGCGCCACCAGCGCCAATCACTACTGCGTCAAATTCGCGAACTGGAATACTCACTTATACACCCCACACAATTAATATGCCTGCAGCTAGATAACAAAAAGCTGCTACGACAAAAACGAACTGAAGTAATCCACGCACTGATACGTTTTTAACGTAATCAGTTAACACTTGCCAAATACCAATCCATGAATGGATAAGTACAGCAACAAGCGCTAATAAAGTGAATACTTTCATTGGTAAGGTACTGAATAACCCCTGCCAAATTTCGTATGTCAATGGAGCGCTACACGCAATAAAACCCACCATAAAAATGGTATAACAGGCTAAAATTACGGCACTAGCACGAATTAAAATAAAATCATGAACACCACTGCGTCCAAGGCTTGCTGCATTTGTTACCATACCCAAATCCCCACGATGATAGAAAACGCCGCTGATAACACAAAGGCGATTTTTGCTGACGCTAAGCCAGAGGCAAGCTCTTCCCAACGACCGGTATCCATAATCAGATGACGTACGCCAACGATTAAGTGATAACCCAACGCGGTTAGAATTCCCCAAATAACAAACTTAACTAGCAGGTTATCAAAAAGAGATTGTAAGCCAGCGAAACTCTCAGGCGATGCTAAAGATTCATTTAGCATCCAAATAAGAATACCGACAGCAAACAGCATGATAACACCGGAAATACGGTGAAGAATTGACGCAATCGCTGTTGCAGGAAAGCGAATGGTCTGTAGGTCTATATGGACAGGTCTTTGCTTTTTCACGTTCTGCTCACTCAGCTCCATTGAGCATTATTTTTATTATTCATCTTGCTTTGCTTCTATTTGTTACACCAAACTACAAATGTAAACAAAATGTTGAAACTTAACAGACTACTATCAAACACTTAACCATTTGAGAATTCACTAATTTAGACAACGTAAAAATGTTTTCAAAAATGTGATGTTTGTCGCCCTTCAGGACGCAGGCAAGTATACTCAAGGCAATTGTCAAATACAAACATCACACTATGTAAAATTTGTTTTTTGATGTTTTTTTTGCAAAAAAACCATTGCTAACAAGGCGTCTAGCAAGCTTTATACCATGGTCTAATAAATTTAAACGCTTATTTAAATTGAAATGTGACACTAATTCACTGTAAAGTAATGTCCGCTTAACATGCCGCACTCACAGAAAAGAATGAAGTAAGGAGAACGGGGTATGGCTGACAATATAGCCAAATTAGAGTTACCGGGGACAGATTCGATCGAATTACCTATCAAGCAGGGAACTGCTGGGTTTGATGTAATCGATATCAGTAAACTTGGAAAGACAGGTCATTTCACCTTCGATCCAGGTTTTTTAGCGACCGCATCTTGCGAGTCTGCAATTACATACATTGATGGCGAAAAAGGTGTACTTACACACCGTGGCTATCCAATTTATGAACTAGCTACTGAATCTAACTATTTAGACGTTTGTTACTTACTGCTTTATGGTGAATTACCAAGCAAAACTCAATACGAAGAGTTTGTGGCTATGGTTAAGAATCACACCATGGTGAACGAGCAATTAGCTTCGTTTTTCAGAGGTTTCCGTCGTGATGCACATCCAATGGCTATGCTATGTGGTGTTACGGGTGCATTATCTGCGTTTTACCAAGATTCTCTTGATGTCAATGATGAAAAACATCGTGAAATTGCGGCTTTCCGCCTTGTTTCTAAGATGCCAACCATTGCAGCAATGTGCTACAAGTATTCAATCGGTCAACCTTTTGTTTACCCACGCAACGACCTAAGTTATGCAGGTAATTTCCTTAGCATGATGTTCGCTGTTCCGTGTGAACAATACCAAGTCAATCCAGTTGTTGAAAAAGCAATGGACAGAATCTTTGTATTACACGCTGATCATGAACAAAACGCTTCTACCTCTACGGTTCGTTTAGCGGGTTCATCTGGTGCTAACCCATTTGCATGTATCGCAGCGGGTATTGCTTCACTATGGGGTCCTGCTCATGGTGGTGCTAACGAAGCTTGTCTAAATATGCTTGAAGAAATTGGCAGTGTTGATCGCATCCCTGAGTTTATTGCTCGTGCGAAAGACAAAGCTGATCCATTCCGCTTAATGGGCTTTGGTCATCGCGTTTACAAAAACTTCGACCCTCGCGCTAAAGTGATGCGTGAAACATGTCATGAAGTGTTAGCTGAGCTAAATGTGAACGATCCTTTGCTAGATGTAGCGATGGAACTTGAACGCATTGCTTTAGAAGACGATTATTTCGTATCTAAAAAGCTTTATCCAAATGTTGATTTCTACTCAGGGATCATCATGAAAGCAATCGGTATCCCTACTAGTATGTTTACAGTGTTATTTGCACTTTCTCGTACTGTTGGTTGGATTGCACATTGGAAAGAAATGCTTGACCAACCAGGTCACAAAATCAGTCGTCCACGTCAGTTATACACTGGCTCAGACGAGCGTGACTTTGTCAGCATAGATAAACGATAACTTAATCGTTTGTGAAAAAAGCGCCTATTTAGGCGCTTTTTTAATGCCTAGAGAAGCTGTTTTGTTAGCGTTGACAGCCTCGCTCAATGAACACAAAAATCCCTTGCTGCGAACTTTGGTTACCATAGCAGCCAAGTATGAATAAAACTGCCAAACACATTTATCCCCGTTTAAAGCTCATTCACCATAGATTGGTCATAAGCCACATTATCTAGGTCCGCTTCATTATTTACTAAATCCTAATAGCCGCCACAGGTTAATTTTAGTCGAAATTAAAGGGTCGCCGGCACTTTAGCACTTGGTTTTGTATTACAAATTAGAATTAAATAAGCTTTAAAATATGTCCAAAGTACGCCATAAATCGGCCTAATTAACCCAATTACATTTGTGTTTATAGAAGGAGTTGCATCAGATTTGTGCTAGGCAATACAACTGCCTATTAGAAATATTGCCGATTTTAATTCATTTGAAGTTAAAGATTAAGCTAGAAAAATACTGTAAATCATCCAAAAACATTCATAAAATAGTCATTTTCATTCACGTTAGGCCCTAATAAACAATAAATTGAGTAAAAATATCAATTAAATCTGATATAAAAAGCTGCTTTTTAAATTATATCGCTATAAAGAAAATCTTTTTGTTCTAAAAAATGGCCATTAGAGATATTAAAACTTACAATTTGGTTTCCTTTTTACCCAGAATTTGGTCTTCTTTATATGCTTTTACACCTTGAAATATTTTCACGTTCATTTTATTTGTATTATTAATAATTTTCTTGTTAAAGCCAAATTAATTCAATGGCCATTTACCCACAATCCTAATCAACAAAAATCAGAACCCTTAACTCAAATCTTAGTAAGCAATTTCACCATTTGTTGAGCATTCCCACTACCCCTTGTTAACATTTAAGTTCCTAAAATACCGCCACCCAATTAAAGCACTGAAAAATAACAATAATTTATTTTGGCACATTACGTGCTTTGTAAACATAAATTCAACATTTGTTACATGTTATAACGTGACGTTTGCATGCTTTGGTTTCAGACTCTGTGGCATGTCACGTCACTTATAACACTTAGTTAATTGGCAGGTATCCCATGGAAAGGTTCAACAACATTAAAAAATTCACCTCATCCGTTTTTTGTATTACGGCATTTTCAATCATGCTTAGTGGCTGTAATGGTGAACAAGAAACAGCTGCAGAAGAAGAAAAATACGCGGTACCTGTTGAGGTATCACAAGTGACTCAAGGAAATGTGTCTTCATTTTATAGCACCACCGCGACGCTAGAAGCGCCCGAGGAAGCCCATGTTGTCACCCGAATTGCAGGCTTAATTACTTCAATAAACGTTGAAGAAGGCGATAGAGTTACAAAGGGCCAAGCACTGGCGACCATTGATGCCAAACGCCAACAATTTGATTATCAGCGTGCGCTTGCTGAAGTTCAGATTATTGAGCAAGAATTAAACCGCTTAAAACAGATGAAAAACAAAGAATTTGTAAGTCAAGATGTGATGGCAAAGCTTGAGTTTAACTTACAAGCCGCAATGGCTCAGCGAGATCTCGCAGAACTATACGTGATTGAAAGCCGCATTGTTTCACCTATCGATGGCATTGTCGCCACCAGGCATGTGAAAAAAGGCAATATGGCCAAAGAGTTTGAAGAGTTGTTTTATATTGTCAATCAAGATGAACTACACGGAATTGTACATTTACCAGAGCAACAACTTAATAGCTTACGTTTAGGACAAGAAGCGCGCATTAGTAATCAATACGCTAATAACAAGGGCTCAACAGAACAAGATATTATCGCTAATGTATTACGAATTAGCCCAATTGTTGATGCCCAAAGCGGTACATTCAAAGTAACTATCGCCATCAACAATAAAGACGCAACATTAAAAGCCGGCATGTTCACGCGTGTTGAGCTTAAATATGATACCCACAATGATGTTGTTACTGTGCCTTTTAACGCCATTATTAACCAAGATGACACCCAAGCACTGTATGTCATTAAAGATAACACCGCTAACCGTCGTGAAGTGATTCTCGGTTATCGCGAAAATGATAAAGTTGAAATTCTATCTGGTGTGCAATCTGGTGAACAAATCGTCATTCGTGGTCAGCAAAACCTTAAAGACCTGTCGTTAGTTGAAATCATCAGTCCGCTTTCTTACGCCAAAAACAGCCTAGCCAGCAAATAGACAAGGATGCGCCTACTATGTCGATAATTAATACTTCGGTAAAACGTCCTGTGTCAGTGTGGATGTTTATGCTGGCAATCATGCTATTTGGTATGGTCGGATTTACCCGCCTTGCGGTAAAACTGTTACCCGATCTTAGTTACCCAAGCGTCACAGTAAGAACCGCCTATGATGGCGCTGCACCTGTTGAAGTTGAACAGTTAATCTCAAAGCCCATTGAAGAAGCCGTCGGTGTAGTTAAAGGGCTGCGTAAAATTAGCTCTATTTCACGCTCAGGTTTATCAGATGTGGTGCTTGAGTTTGAATGGGGCACCAACATGGATATGGCCAGTTTAGAAGTGCGTGAAAAAATTGATACCATCGAACTGCCACTGGATATCAATAAACCATTATTGCTGCGTTTTAATCCAAACTTAGATCCAATTATGCGTGTGGCGCTGTCAGTACCTGATGCCAGTGAAACACAGCTCAAAAGTATGCGTACTTTTGCAGAAGAAGAACTAAAAAGACGCCTAGAAGCACTATCTGGTGTCGCCGCAGTGAGATTATCTGGCGGCTTAGAGCAAGAAGTTCATATCCTGCTAAATCAACAAAAGCTGCAGCAACTAAACCTTAATGCAGACGATATTAAGCGCCGTATTAATGAAGAAAACATCAATTTATCTGCGGGTAAAGTGATCCAAGGTGACAAAGAGTATTTAGTTCGCACCCTAAACCAATTTAATAACCTAGATGAGTTAAGAAATGTCATTGTCTATCGTGATAGTCAAACCTTAATTCGACTTGCTGAAGTTGCCGATATTGTTGACGGTTATAAAGAGCGCAGTGATATCACTCGTATTGGACAGGTAGAGTCTATTGAACTGGCAATATATAAAGAAGGTGATGCCAATACCGTATCGGTCGCCAAAAGGCTCAGTGCTGAGCTTGATGAGATTAACAGTGAAGCTGCAGATAATCAGTTAAAGGTTATTTATGACCAATCTGAGTTTATCCAAAGTGCAGTCAGTGAAGTAACCGCCGCCGCGCTGTTTGGCAGCTTGCTTGCTATGTTAGTTATCTACTTATTTTTACGTGACATTATTGCTACCTTAATTATTTCTATTTCCATTCCATTTTCAGTTATTGCTACTTTTAACATGATGTACTTTGCCGATATCAGTCTCAATATTATGTCTTTAGGCGGTATTGCACTGGCCATAGGCTTATTGGTTGATAATGCCATTGTGGTGCTGGAAAATATTGACCGCTATAAAGCGCAAGGGCTTAAAAAAGTTGCTGCAGCGCTTAAAGGCAGTAAAGAAGTGGCAGGGGCAATCTTTGCCTCAACCTTAACCACCTTAGCGGTATTTGTCCCCTTAGTTTTTGTTGATGGTATCGCAGGGGCATTATTTTCAGATCAAGCATTAACGGTAACTTTTGCTTTATTAGCGTCTTTATTTGTTGCACTAACGGCAATACCAATGCTGGCATCAAGACAGGGTTTTAAACAATTACCCATCGAAAATGAGCCGGAAGTAAAAGCCCTGCCAACCACTAAAAAAGCTAAAGCTGTGCATTATCTTAAATTCGTGTTTGGTTTCCCATTTAAGCTATTACTCAGCTATCTACCTAATGCACTATTAAACCTCATTATCATTTCAGCTCGATTCATTTCTTGGGCATTGTCATTAGTGATGCGTCCATTAAGTGCTGCATTTAACTTTGGCTACCGTTTTGTTGAAAGCATTTATCACCGGGTATTAGCTCATGCGATGACGCATAAAGCTTTGACTGTCATTATCGCAATCATGCTAACTGTTGGTGCTGGCAGCTTATTCCCAAGACTGGGTGTAGAGCTAATTCCACCAATGAATCAAGGTGAATTCTATGTTGAGATCTTACTGCCACCTGGCACCGCGGTACAAAAAACTGATGCTGTATTAGAGCAACTAGCTTACTCCATTAGTGGTCGAGAAGAAGTAAAACACACCTTTAGCCAAGCAGGCAGTGGCGGCTTAATGACATCTGATACCGCCCGAGGCGGCGAAAACTGGGGGCGGTTACAGGTAGTACTGGCAGATCCTCAAGAGTTTAATGCTGTAGCCAATGACTTAAGGGCCACAGCAAGGCGTATTCCAGCCCTTGATGCCACTATTGATCACCCTGAGCTATTTAGTTTTAAAACCCCATTAGAGATCGAGTTATCAGGTTATGACTTACAGCAACTAAAGCACAGTGGCGAACAGTTGGTATCTGCTTTATCAGAGTCAGCCCGCTTTAGTGATATCAATACCTCACTTCGTGATGGTCAACCTGAGATCAGTATTAGATTTGATCATGCCCGGCTTGCGTCATTAAATTTAGAAGCGCCCACCGTTGCTAATCGTATTGCTCAACGTGTTGGCGGTACCATTGCCAGCCAATATACGGTTCGTGATCGTAAAGTAGATATTTTGGTGCGCAGTGAATTGGACGAGCGAAATAATATCTCAGATATTAACTCATTAATTATTAATCCAAACAGTAAGCACCCAATCCCATTAAGCGCAGTTGCTGATGTGTCTCTGCAAGTGGGCCCCTCTGCCATTAATCGTGTCAGCCAACAACGGGTTGCGATAGTGTCAGCTAACTTAAGTTATGGTGATTTAAGTGAAGCTGTAAAAGAAGCGCAGCAAATTTTAAATCAGCAACAGCTCCCCTCTTCTATCCAAGCGCGCTTTGGCGGCCAAAATGAAGAAATGGAACATTCATTTAAGTCTTTAAAAATCGCCTTGGTATTAGCGGTATTTTTAGTCTACTTGGTGATGGCGAGTCAGTTTGAATCCTTATTACATCCATTACTTATTCTGTTTGCTGTGCCTATGGCCGTTGGCGGCAGTATTATTGGCTTGTTTATTACTGGTACCCATATCAGCGTAGTCGTGTTTATCGGCTTAATTATGCTGGCAGGTATTGTGGTCAATAATGCCATTGTATTGGTTGATAGAATTAACCAACTGCGTAAAGAAGGTCATGATAAAGAAGTCGCTATAAGCACTGCAGCTAAATCTCGATTACGCCCAATAATGATGACCACCATGACCACCACCTTAGGCTTGTTGCCAATGGCAATAGGTGTCGGTGATGGTAGTGAAATCCGTGCGCCGATGGCAATAACGGTGATCTTTGGTCTTGGCTTATCTACCATGCTGACCTTATTGGTTATTCCTGCCCTATACGGTTTATTTGATAAAAAAAACTATCAACAAACCGCAATTAATCAAACCAAAAGCACTGAGTCTTTAGATTTGGAGACTCAATCATGAACCTAACAAAACTAGCCATTAAAAGGCCTGTCACCACCAGTATGTTCTTTTTGGCCATCTTACTATTTGGTTTAGCCTCTAGTCGATTATTGCCATTAGAAATGTTTCCCGGCATTGATATTCCGCAAATTCAGGTTAACGTGCCCTATAAAGGCTCTACCCCTGCAGAAGTGGAACGAGAGATAACCCGCGTATTAGAAGAGTCGCTAGCCACCATGAGTGGTATTGAAGAGGTCCGCTCAAACTCTTCTCAAGATGGTGCTAACATTCAGCTAAATATGAAATGGGGCGAAGATGTCGCCACAAAAAGCTTAGAAACACGGGAAAAAATTGATTCGGTAAGACACCTGCTGCCTAAAGATGTGGAACGGGTTTTCATTCAGCAATTTTCTACCGCTGATATGCCCGTGTTAACGATTCGAATCTCCAGTGAACGTGAGTTATCAAATGCTTTTGATCTGTTAGACAAACAACTTCGCAAGCCGCTTGAGCGTATTGAAGGGGTCTCAAAAGTCACCTTGTATGGGGTTGATCAAAAGCAAATTGAAATAAGACTAGATGCCGACAAACTTGCTGCATCTGGCATTAATCCAGCTCAGTTGCAGCAACGTTTACAACAAGAAAACTTTGTCATTAGTGCTGGCACACTTAGAAATAATAATCAGGTGTTTCAGGTATCGCCCAAGGGAGAGTTTTTATCACTTGAAGATATCAAGGCAGTAAAGCTTAATAGCACCACTTCTGTTGGTGATATTGCCTCAGTCAAATTTACCCTCCCTGAAGCCTTTGAAGGGCGTCATTTAGACCAAAAATACGCTGTTGGTTTAGATGTGTTTAAAGAATCGGGCTCAAATTTAGTCGATGTATCTGAACGAGTGTTAGCCGTTATTGAAAAAACGAAACAAGATCAGCAATTTCAAGGCATCAAGTTATTCGTCATGGAAGATCAAGCTTATGGAGTTAAGTCATCACTGCAGGATTTATTGTTATCTGGCTTACTTGGTGCGCTGCTTTCTTTTGGGGTATTGTATTTATTTTTACGTAATTTAAAGATGACGTTAGTGGTCGTGTCATCGGTGCCAATTTCCCTTTGTATGACATTAGCTGGGATGTATTTTCTTGGTTACAGCTTAAATATTCTGTCGATGATGGGATTATTACTGGCTGTAGGCATGTTAATTGATAACGCCGTCGTGGTGACCGAAAGCGTGTTACAACAAAAGCAAAAAATTGCGTTATCAGATGATGGCGCTGCAACTGAAATAACAACAGCGGCCAATGAAAAAGCGGTACTTACTGGGGTAGAGAAAGTCGCCCTAGCCGTCTTGGCGGGCACATTAACCACAGCTATCGTGTTTTTACCTAACATTGTCGGGGTTAAGGTCGAGCTAACGATTTTCCTTGAGCATGTGGCCATTGCGATTTGCATTTCGTTAGCGGCATCATTACTGGTTGCTAAAACCTTAATCCCATTAATGCTTACTAAGTTTGATTTTCATATTGAGACCGAAGCTAAAGTCTCTAAGTTACAGCAGCTTTATCAACGCAGCCTAACCTGGGTACTAGCTCACTCAAAGCTATCAGGGGTTATTGCAGTGGTCATTTTAGTCTCTACCGCATTACCCTTAAGTTTAGTAAAACAAGATCAATCAGAAGGCGAAGGCAAAGATCGCCTCTACATTAATTATCAATTAGAAGGTCGCCACAATTTAAAAGTCACTGAAGCGATGATCAATCAAATGGAAGATTATCTTTATGCCAATAAAGAGGCCTTTATGATTGATTCTGTTTACAGTTATTACTCAGCAGACAATATTCAAACCACGCTACTACTGCAAAAAGATATTGAAACGCCAATGTCTGAATTGAAAGAAACCATACGTGAAGGTTTCCCTAAATATGCCGCAGCCAAGCCACAATTTGGTTGGGGCAATGAAAACTCAGGCTTAAGAGTCACCTTAACCGGTCGCTCGACCTCAGAGTTAATTCGCTTAAGTGAACAAGTCGTACCTCTGCTTAGCGCCATTGAAGGGCTTGAAGATGTGCGCTCTGAAGTCAGTTCTGCTCAGCAAGAAGTGGTGATTACAATCGATCGTGAAATGGCGGCAAGATTAGATTTAAAACTTAACGAAATCGCCTCTCACATTTCCATGGCGCTACGCGGTGCACCGCTTCGTTCTTATAGGCATGATCCTAATGGCGAATTACGCATTGAGCTCGCCTATGATAAAAGCTGGCAGCGATCATTAGAGCAGCTAAAACAATTACCGATCATTCGTAAAGGTGAGCGCCTATATAGCTTAGATAATCTCGCCAATATTAAGATACAGCCCCGCTTTGATACCATACGCCACTTTAATCGCCAAACTGCGCTGTCGATTGGCGCAAACGTGAATGACATTACCACTGAAGAAGCCCAAGAGCAGATTGAAAAGGTAATGGCCAATGTCAACTTCCCTTATGGATATGACTACTCGCTACGTGGCGGGTTTGAGCGTCAAGATGAAGAGCAATCCGTCATGGCAGTAAATATGATTTTGGCATTAATCATGATTTATATTGTGATGGCTGCCTTATTTGAATCACTGTTATTACCAACCGCCATTATCAGTTCAATCTTGTTCTCTATCACTGGGGTATTTTGGGCACTGTGGATTTCAGCAACACCTATGTCGGTAATGGCAATGATAGGGATCCTTATCTTAATGGGTATCGTAGTAAACAATGGCATTGTTTTGGTTGACCAAATAAATCAAAAAACGCCTAAATTAACCGATTTATCTGAATCTATCTTAGCCATCTGTATTACCCGTTTACGCCCGGTATTGATGACGGTTGCTACCACAGTGTTAGGCTTAGTGCCTTTAGCAATGGGCGACACTCAAATTGGCGGCGGAGGACCACCTTATTCGCCAATGGCAATCGCCATTATTGGCGGACTGTCGTTCTCAACTGTTACCAGTTTGTACTTGGTGCCGCTTTGTTATCAGGCGCTTTATCGCATACGTTATCAGTCATCGATAAAATTAGCTTCTGCTGACAAACGAGCCAAAAAGCTGCTACCTTGGACAGTGTAATCAGGATGCAAGCAAGCGCAACATTAAGCGATTAATGAGGCGCTTTACATTAAAGGACGACAAATGAAGCATAAAATTAAAACAAGTTTACTGGCATTATCACTAATAACATCTAGCGCTGTGGCTGATGATGACCGCTTCAAAGATGTACAAATTAGCTCAACACAACTCAGTGACACTGCTTATATGTTTGTGGGATCTGGCGGTAATATTGGCGTGTCAGCCGGCAGTGATGGCATATTGATAATCGATGATCAATTTGCGCCGCTGGCGAACAAAATTAGCCAATCATTAAATAAAATCCAGCCCGGCAGCCCCAAGTATGTCATCAATACCCACTATCATGGGGATCATACTGGGGGTAATGCCCACTTTGGTGAGCAAGCGATTATTTTTGCCCATGACAATGTACTAACTCGGCTCAGCGCCGATAAAGATACGCCAAAATCTGCACTACCTGTTGTCACCTACGCGACTGATATATCAATTCATTTTAACAAGGATACTTTGGTGGTGAAGCACCTCGGGCCTGGCCATACTGACGGGGATAGTGTTGTGATGTGGAAAAATGCCAACATTGTGCACATGGGGGATTTGTTTTTTAAAGACCGTTTTCCATATATTGATTTAAAGGGCGGCGGATCTGTACTTGGCTATCGTGACAATGTCGCTAAATTACTCGCATCAATGGATAATGACACCCAAGTGATCCCAGGTCATGGTGCACTTGCTAATAAAGATGATCTCATGAAATTTAAGCATATGCTGGATCATTCCATTAATTGGATGAACAAGAATATCCAAGAAGGCCACTCGTTAGCCAATATTCAAGCGAAAGGAATGCATAAGAAATGGAAAAATTGGAGCTGGAATTTCATATCCGAAGAAAAATGGATTGATACTCTTTATCAAGGACTGAAAAAATAGCGTAAAACTTTCCTATATTGGCTGCTAACACTGTATTTATCAGCGCAATATAGTGATGCAAACTAGGATATAAACAGCCATAAAAAAGCGCCATTAAGGCGCTTTTTCGATAACAATCAAATTACGACTCGATTGGCTCAGCTCTATTTTCCAGCAACACTGGAATACCTTCAGTAATTGGGTAAGCTAATTTATCTGCTTTACAAATCAATTGGTCGGCTTCTTTATCGAATTCTAATTTACCCTTACAAACAGGGCAAGCCACAATCTCAAGTAATTTTTTATCGAACGCCATGGAGGTTTCCTTGTTTATCTTTTATGACTTGGTTAAGTCTATTCAAAAAAGCGGTATCAAATTCAGTATTAAGCTTCGCATTTACAGGCAAATACCACCAGTTATCTTGTGCAAAATCGCGACATTTAACCGCATCTTTCTCGGTCATGATCAATGGATGCTGCTTTGAGAGCTGTTTCAGTTCATTTTCATCAAATGCTTGATGATCTTCAAAAGCTTTAGTCTCAGCAAGGCTAAACCCTTGCAATGATAAGCTGTCAAAAAAACGTTGAGGGTTACCAATACCTGCCATTGCAATAGCAGCTTGTGGTTGCCATTGCTGAGTTGAATTGGGTTTTACAGGCTTAAGGGCTGCTGGCGTTAAACTCATCGCGACTTCATTGCCTTGCACTACACCGCCATTATTTAATACCCAATCAATGCTATTTAAACGCCATAAACCTTCACGTAACGGGCCTGCAGGTATTAAACATTGATTACCATAACGGCGCTGACCATCAACAATATTGATCTCAATATCACGTGCAAGCGCGTAATGCTGTAAGCCATCATCACTAATAATCACATCTACATTGGTTTCACTCAGTAACTGTTTTGCAGCGTCAATGCGTTTCGCCCCGACCACCATAGGAACTTGTGTTCGAGCCACAATCATTGCTGGTTCATCACCCACATCTGCGGCGTTATCGGTTGCTTTGACGGTTTTTACCCCATCAATATTGACACCATAACCACGACTGATCACCCCAGGGGTGAAGCCTTGCTGACGTAATAAGTTAATCAAGTAAATAACCGTTGGGGTTTTACCACTGCCACCAGCGGTAATATTGCCAACAATCACCACAGGGACATCCAATACTTGCGCTTGTTTAAAACCAAGTTTAAATGCCCAGCGCCTGACACTGGATATCAACCCAAATAGTGCACTCAGTGGTAATAATAACCACTTAGCGCGGTGTCCTTGGTACCAAATTTTATTGACTAACGCCTGCATTTAACTACCAAATTGCATTTGATATAAGTTAGCGTACATGCCCTCTTTTGCCACTAAGTCGCTGTGAGTACCACGCTCAACTACTTGGCCTTGATCGATAACTAAAATCTCATCAGCACTTTCAATGGTTGATAAACGGTGGGCAATCACAATCGAGGTACGATTATGGCGCAAGTTATCAAGACCTTGCTGAATCGCTTTTTCTGATTCAGTATCAAGGGCTGATGTTGCTTCATCTAATATTAATACTGGCGCGTCACGCAACATCGCCCGAGCGATAGCAATACGTTGACGTTGGCCACCCGACAGCAATACGCCATTCTCACCCACCTGAGTATCTAACCCCTCAGGTAAATTTTCGATAAATTCCATCGCATGAGCTAGGGTTGCAGCTTGTAAAATTTGTTCGCGAGTGGCTTCACCTGGATAAGCATAAGCAATGTTATTAGCTATAGTGTCGTTAAATAAAGTAACTTGTTGTGATACTAACGCCACCTGATTACGTAATGACTTTAATTTGTAATCATAAATATCAACGTCGTCTAAGGTAATTTGCCCTTCTGACACGCCGGTATAGAAACGGGTGATTAAGCTGGCAATGGTTGATTTACCCGAACCACTGCGTCCAACAAGGGCAATGGTTTTACCCTGCTTCACTTCAAAATCAACATGAGTTAAGGCTGGTTTTTCTTGCTCAGGATAACTAAAGGTAACGTTATTGAATTTTAAATTACCTTTAACGCGCTGAGTTTCAAATTCACCCGTATCGGCTTCAGGTGCTGTATCTAGCAGCTCAAAAACTGTGGTACATGCGGCAATACCACGTTGAAATTCAGCATTCACACGGGTTAAATTTTTAATCGGCTGAAGCATTGCCATCATCGCGCCCAAAATGGCCGCAAATGTGCCTGCGGTTAAATCGGCTTTCAAGCTTGGGAATGTGGCGGCGTACAATACAAACGCTAACGCAAATGAACCGATGATCATAATAACCGGTTGACTAACGGCTTGAGCTACAGCAAGTTTCATATTTTGCTTGCGGTTACCCTCATTAACTTTTTGAAAGCGCTCGACTTCAGTCTTTTGTCCACCAAACGCCAACACATTCTTATGACCTTTAATCATTTGCTCAGTGGTTGCGGTGACATTGCCCATGGCTGCTTGGATGCGTTTAGAGACTTTTCTGAAACGCTTACTCACAACGCTAATCACTATCCCCATTAATGGGCCAATGACTAGGATGCACATGGAAAGTTTCCAAGAATAGATGAACATGATAGCTAACATACCAATGACGGTAATAGAGTCACGTACAATAGAGATTAACGCACTGCCTGATGCACGGGCAATTTGTTCGGTATCAAAGGTCACTCGAGAAATGAGGTTACCACTATTTTCGCGATCGATATAGCTTACAGGCAAACGCAAATAATGCTCAAACACTTGCTGACGCATATCCATGATTAATCTCGAGCTCATGTAAGATACACAATAAGTCGACACGAAATTGGCTAAGCCACGTAGGGTAAACATTCCAATAACCACTAGCGGTGCCATGATCATAATATTGTTATTGGAATTAAAGCCGCCGTGACTCGGCACTTCTACGCCCGCGACCACTGACGGAGTTTGACTAAAGCCTTCGTCAATAAATGGTTTGATGAAGTAAATGAATGCAGCGTCAACCAAGCCGTAGGTCAATAATGCCAATACAGCTAACAGAAACATCCCTTTCATTGGGACAAGATAAGTTAGAAGGCGCTTAAAGACGCTCGACATTTCGTTATTAGTTGTTGTCATTGATTACATTAATACTCGAATTGCTAACAAAGGCGTATTCTACTCTGGTTTAACTTGGACACCAAATCTAAACAAGTTGTTATACCAAAATGGCTCAATAACTGTACGATACGGTCGAATTTTATAACTTTGACGTTTAAAATCTATACTAAGCTGGCCTGTTTCGCCACTGACAAGCGTGGTAACACCATGGGTTTTATAGCGCTCAACAACGTCATGTTTAGGAAAACCATACTGATTAGCAAAACCCGCAGTAAAAATTGCCTCGCTGGGATTAACGGCCGCAATAAACTCTGCAGACGATGAAGTACGACTGCCATGATGTGGCACAAGTAGGATATCAGCATCCAGTAAAGAGCCGCTTTGTATCAGCCGCTGTTCAGTTTGTTTCTCAATATCACCGGCCAGTAAAACACTCTTATTGCCATCATCAATATGCACAACACAAGACTGGTTATTATCACTTTTTGCTGCCATGTTACTGGTTAAAGTAATGGCTAAATTAAACCAATTAAATGTTCTCTCATCACATTGCTGCAGCTTTTGGGTATCATCGACTAGCTGTTGTCCAAGCAAAACCTCAGGTGTCATATCAGCTTGTCGATATTTATCGATGTTGCTAATCATTGTCACCTTATTAAAGTGTTTAACCAGCTCATCTACCCCACCAGCATGGTCATTATCGTCATGGCTGATAATTAAATAATCAAGCTCAGTCACACCTTTGGCCATTAATGTCGGAATCACCACTCTTTGGGCGTAACTAAAACTGTCACCATAGGCTGCGCCAGTATCGTAAAGTATACCTTTATGGCCTTGTTGTAATAACACCGCCATGCCCTGACCCACATCTAATACATGCATTTGCCACAAAAGGTTAGTCACCATGGGTTGAGCATTGGTTTTGGTAACGTCATACATCTGAAACATAAAAGGCAGCGCCATTAATCCAAAGCATACTCGCCAATGTATGTCGCTGGCCCACTTAAATAGAAACAGACCAACAGCAAGTAACAGTAAACTTACAGTCAGCGCATCAGAAAGGTGAAATTGGGCTAAGGGTAATTGCTCACTTAGGCTTAGCAGATAATAAAATGGAATCAGACTGTGATCAGCAAGCCACAATAATGCGTTAATCAAAGTGTCGCTCATAACCGCGGGCACAGGTAACAACATAAAGACACTGTTAAAGCCTAAAGCCACTATGCATAAAGGTATTACAACTACACTAAACCAAGGCACCATCAAAAAGTTAATCCAAATACTGTGGATTGACACACTACCAAATAATAGTGCTTGCACGAGTCCAAGACCGATAAATAGTCGCCATTGAATCGCCCAGAAACTGCTAAAAAAATGCATC
This sequence comes from Shewanella sp. 3_MG-2023, assembly GCF_030548765.1. Classification (NCBI taxonomy): domain Bacteria; kingdom Pseudomonadati; phylum Pseudomonadota; class Gammaproteobacteria; order Alteromonadales; family Shewanellaceae; genus Shewanella; species Shewanella sp. 3_MG-2023. The sequence goes on from NZ_JAUOSH010000010.1 coordinate 130,687, forward strand.
AGATTCGACTTAAGCTGACTTAAACGGCGTAAGCCTCGCGCCATTAATCTATCATCTTGCAGATCTTCATTATCAACTGACAAGCTAGCACTACTCAGTTGCCGGGCGTTTATCTCAGCAGTCGATTTAACCCCAAGGTAGTCAATGGTAAATAATATGATTGCCAATGCGCTAAAGCTAAGCCAAAAACCAGCACTTAAACTGGCAAAAGGGTCAAATACCAACACCGCAAATAACGCCCATATCAAGCGCTGCCAAGTCGAGGCGTGTTGTCTAAATACGGTTAGCAACACAATCATTAACAGCATCATCAATGCCCGCTGAGTGGATATAGCCATCCCAGCTAAATAACCATAACCTGCAGCAACCATTGCTGCCATTAATACCGCCAAGATGAGATTACGCCGAGAGGATGTTGCCATGAAATTTAACAATAACAGCCTAAATAAACTCCAGCTAAGACCAAACACTACAGATAAATGTAACCCTGAAATCGCAACTAAATGACCTGTGCCCGTTGATCTTAACGCCTGCCATTGCTCGGTAGAAATGTCAGTTTTATCGCCAAACAACAACGCATTAATGATGGGATAATGGCTTAAATGTTGTAATTTCGGTTTGAAATCACTAATTACTCTTTGCCTTAAAGACAATTTATAATCGATAAGCTGTGACTGTTTAACACTGCCTTTTGCGACAATGTGTTGGCTTAATAAATATTTTTGTTGATTAAAACCACCTTGGTTAATCGGGCTGGTAATGGGCTTCATTCTGGCGTCAAACGCCCATACCTGCCCAACTTTTACCTCAGGCGCTTGTTGCCAATTAAGTCTATAGTATCGCTTGTAAAGCGAATGTTGCGCTGATAGTAAAACAACATTAAAGCTTATCCAGTCGCTGTTTTTGCTAACTAGTGATACTATCTGTGCCTTAAATTGTTTTCTGACTGGATGTTCAGCTTCTTGATGTGAAAATAATGAATAAAAACAAATGGAAACCCAAAAGACACCTAAAAGGCAGCCACTGATGAATGGCCACCTCTTTAACGTGAGTACCCCAATAACAAACATTAAAACCGCTAGCGATATTGGAAATAAACTTGGCAATAAATTGCTAAATAGGACGCTAGCGCAAAATCCATAAACAAATCGATTTATCATCGGTTAATTAAAGACAGTAATCGCATATATGCCAAAAAAATTATTACAAAAATTTATGCCGAAGCCTGAGACTTTACGTAACAATAAATATTTACGTATTTTTGGTGGTTTGCTGGATAAACCAAATTTATGGACCCTCAACCGAAAATCGGCTCCGGGGTCCTTTGCGGTGGGCTTATTTGTCGCTTGGTTACCATTTCCTTTTCAAATGGTTATTGCTGCAGGCATGGCGATATTTTTTAACGTCAATATCCCATTGGCAGTGGCATTAGTTTGGATAACAAACCCGTTTACCATGCCATTTATGTTTTATGCTGCCTATATTTTAGGAGCAAAAATTCTTGGCCATAACACTGCTCATTTCAATTTTGAAGCCAGCTGGCAATGGGTTGAAAGCTCTATCAGTACCGTAGGGCCGCCATTTTTACTGGGTTGCATTATACTCGGTGCAATATTTGCCTTTATCGGTTTCTTTGTGATTAAGAGCTTATGGAAGTACTCGATTTTATTTAAATGGAAAAAAAGAAACTAATCACACAACTGTTCGCCCTAGTGAGTAAAATCGAATTACCAATAAAAAAGTCAGCTTTGTGCTGACTTTTTGCTTTTAAAGCTCAGGTTTAGATTTGAGTTATCGACCACACTCTACCGATAGCGACAACAATAACGATTGTGATAAATACCGTTATTAAGACTGCTGAAAATACTCCTGTTGCAACAGTGCAAAGCCGCACTCATCGCTCCACTTCCCTTTAAAAAATATATTCTTTAAGTAATGGGCCTCTTTTCGAAATCCAAGCCTTTCTAGTAACGCTATTGATGCTAGGTTCTCGGCATCAGTTATCGCCGTTATGCGATGTTTGTTTAAGCTGACAAACAAATAATCAATCACTGCTGCCAGTGCTTCAGTAGCAAAACCTTGCTGCTGATACTCTCTCGCTATGGTAAAACCAAGCTCCATCTGCATATCGTCGACAAAATGCACTGCTACATCGCCTACTAGCTGTTGGCTTTTATCGACAATAGCTAGCTGAAACCAGTTACCAGCAACACCAAACAAACCATAATCCATACTGGTAAACAGCGCCTTGGCATCTTCGAGCTGATAATCATCCCAGCTTTGATATTGCGCAATCACAGGATCGGCTCGATAAGCTACAAATGCTTCTAAATCATCGGCTTGAAAAGCGCGGAGCGTCAGCCTTGTGGTTACTATTGTTGGTGTTGCAATCATTACTAATGATACTCTTGATGTAGACACTGTCATAACAGCCAATATTTAAACATGCTAGCTGCTTTTAATATTACATAAACTAAGTTATTTAGCGTGTTTAATCCTAGCCACTAAAAAATCTACCGCCGCTTTGACCTTAGGGACATGATAGCGCTGCTTTTGATAAATAAGATATACCCCGAAATCATCACTTTGACTGGCTGATAATGGCGGCTCAAACTGTAATTCAGTCAGCTGATTAGATTCAAAAAATGGTGCTAGCACCCAGCGCGGCATCATCACTATGCCTTGATGTTGCAGCGCTTTATCGATTAACCACTCACCAGCATTACTGATCGCCTCAACAGGGGCTGATACATCATGCCACTGGCCATTAATTTTACTTAGCCACGGCACGCGGCCTTTTGGCGAGCGATAATATAAGCCTTTATGTTGTTTAAGCTCATTTGGGTGTAAAGGTACGCCATAGTCCGCTAGATACTGCTGGGTCGCTGCTGGTACAAACTGGTTGTCCATTAACCTTATCGCCACTACGCGATCATTAGGGGCATAACCACCACGAATGGCAATATCCACATCATCACGTCCAACAGACGACAGTTCATCGCTGAGCTCAATATCTAAAATCACTTTGGGATATAACCTTGAGAACTCATCCATCAATGGCAACAGCTTTTCACGACCAAAGCCAACCATGGCACTAATGCGCAATTTCCCCATAGGTTCAGTTTGATAACTTCTCACCGCCTCATTGCTTTGTTCAAGCTGATTTAGCAAGCTTGATACTTGCTGATAATATTCTCGGCCAATCTCAGTCAAACTGACGGCGCGGGTTGAACGCTTTAATAACGTCGCCCCAAGGGAGTTTTCAAGATCTGCAACCCGTCTTGATAATGATGATGCCGGCACTGAAAAAGCCTTAGCCGCTTGGGTAAAGCTGCCTAACTCCACCACTTTCACAAAATATTTAAGCGCCCGTAATTGATCCATCAAAGCCTCATTATTGTTTTTAAAGCAATAAAGTATCGCTTTTTAGCTACTATATCTTATCAAAAAGAAAAGCAATAATGCATTCAATAGCAAAATTGATAAAAATAAAGACAAGGAACAACAATGAGCACATTTACCGCCATCAACTTAGTAAAGCGTCCACAAGGTGGCCCAATCACCGCTGATATTTTTGAAGTGGTACAAAAGCCAATGCCAACCGTGAACCCAGGCGAGATTTTAGTAAAACAAAATCATATGTCATTAGACCCTGCCATGTTTGGTTGGATGCAACCTGATACTGACAGCTATATTCCGCCAGTGAACTTAGGTGAAGTAATGCGCAGTAGCGGTGTCGGTGAAGTCGTTGAAAGCCATCACCCCGATTTTAAAGTTGGCGATCGCGTGATGGGCATGATGGGCTGGCAAGAATATTTTCACAGTAATGGTCAAGGCTTAAACAAAGTTGATGCGCCATTACCAGACGAAGCAATACTGTCTGTATTTGCGCTACCGGGATTAACCGCCACTCAAGGCCTATTTAATGTCGGTAAGCCCAAAGCTGGCGAAACCATTATTGTTACCGGCGCTGCGGGGTCTGTTGGCTCAATTGTTGGTCAACTTGCTAAAGCAGATGGCCTAACGGTTATTGGGGTAGTTGGTAGTGATGAAAAAGCAGATTGGATTGTCAATGAACTTGGTTTTGATTCAGCCATTAACTACAAAACCGATGATCTTGAAGCCAAACTTGCACAATGTGCCCCAAATGGCATCGACTTATTCTTTGAAAATACCGCAGGCCCAATCCAAAGCCTAATTATCGATAAAATGAACCCACATGGCCGTGTCATGGTTTGTGGTTTAATTGCTGACTACAGCAGCCAAACACCAGCACCTGGCCCTAGCTGGATGAACATTTTAAAAAGACGCCTCACGATTCAAGGCTTCACAATGCCAGATCACTTTGGTGAAGTGCCAAGCTTATTGGCTAAGCTCACCCCTTATGTACTGCAAGGTAAAATCAAACACCGCGCCCATGTACTTAATGGCTTAGAGTCATCAATTGACGGATTGAACTTATTCTTCTCTGGTGCCAACAAAGGCAAATTGATGGTTAAGCTTTAATAGGCTTCAGTGCCAACGCTGACAAGCGTTAGGGTTAAAGCAACAAAAAGGTATTAATGCAGTGGCATTAATACCTTTTTATTTTGTCATCTTCTCCTAATTCCACCGAGAATTACTGCACCTACCTCAGCGTAAAATACAATAGCCAATTAAAATGGGTGATGAGATGGACGCTCCCTATTCCGGCGTCAATGCGCCAAACTGATGTTGAACCATTCAGTTACATAAGGAGCGTCCACTATGAAAGTTACCACTATTGCTATCGATTTGGCAAAAAATGTCTTCAACGTTCTCGGCATGGATGTACACGCTAAACAGCTTTTTAATAAACGACTTAACCGTATTCAACTTGTCGAGTTCATGCAGCTTCAACCGCCTTGTGATGTGACATTTGAAGCTTGTTATTCTGCACATTACTGGGGAAGAAAATTCAACAGTATGGGGCTTCACGTCAAACTCATACCCCCACAGCATGTGACTCCTTTTGTCCGTGGCAATAAAAACGACAAAAATGATGTCATGGCTATTTTTGAAGCCAGTTTGAGACCCCATATTCGTTTTGTCCCTGTAAAAACAGAAGAGCAACAGGAAGTATTAATGCTTCATCGAGTCAGAGAGCGCTTAGTTCGACAAAGAACCGCCTGTACAAGTCAAATTCGTGGCGTATTAGTTGATTTTGGCATCTGCTTCCCTCAAGGCTATAGCGCGTTTGAGCTGGCAATGTGGGACATTATGAATGATGACCATCAACGCCCGTTAATTAAGCTGATGGCGAATGATTTCTGGGACGAGTATCAAGTATTGACCAAACGTCTGAAACAAATTAACTCACTGATAGAACAACTTGCCATGCAAGATCCTAATGGCAGTATTTTACTCAGCATTCCAGCTGTAGGACCTATTATCGCTTCCGCTTTTGCGGCTTCAATCGGCTCAGGTCAAACCTTTAATAGCCCAAAAGAACTGGCTGTCTGGTTGGGGTTAACCCCAAAACAATTTGCTTCAGGTACTAAAAGCGTCCATTCAGGAATAACCAAGCGAGGTGACGGCTATCTGCGTAAGCAACTGATACACGGCGCAAGAACCGTCGTTAGCCACGCAAGCAAAAAACAAGATGACTTAAGCATGTGGATAAACCAGCTTAGGACTCGAAAAACCATGTGTTGTACTGTGGTGGCTACAGCCCATCGCTTAGCAAGGTTGATGTGGATATTACCGCAAAAACAAAACCCCGTATCAGCCTCAGTATGGTGCCTATCATGTTGCATGTTAAAACCGTTGTCGCTATCTTGCACAGCTCGGTCTGGCCAAGGGTATTTAACCCGAGTGGGTGATATGAGTGGCGAGATAGCACATTCATAACTCACCAGGGTTGTTGTAAACGATGAAGTAATGGCTCAGTCCAACCAATGTAAGCCAGAAAAGGCCAAGGATGAACTTAATCCGAATGGGTGTTTCACAATTAAACGGCGCAGTGGTACGGAATTCATTAGGGGCACAGCTACACTGTTAAGCCCGTATATATGGCAGTACAACCACTTTAAGCGGTACATGAGTGACATCAATAACAACAGCAAGTGTGAATAGTTTAGAAGAAAACCAAGGTCAAAAGCCTTCGGTAGGCAGACTATTGTCTTGACTCACCGGGAGCGTCCATATATGGCCATGTTATTGTTAACACAATCACAAAATAAGCCCGCAATGCATTATCAACCATACAAGTGTAAAGCTCAGTGTATGCAGAGGAATATGCATAACTCGTCACTGTTACTCCTTTGCCCTTTTAGCCAGACAATCTAGAATACAGTAACCCGATTGGGCTAACTCAGTAAAATTGAGTACAATCGACCTTTTTTTGACAAGGATAAACTCTCCAATGGAACCAAATGTAATTCATGAAGCAGCTAAGCAACTGGTCCCAGTTCAAGCCTTTCTGGCTTTTACTTTGGCTATCACTGCTTTATTTATGGGGAAATTCATCATTTCCAAAAGTGCTGTATTGCAAAAGTATAGTATTCCAGAGCCAGTCGTTGGCGGCTTTTTCTGCGCCAGTATCGTCGGTATTTTGTATTACGCCTTTAATATCCAAGTTCAATTTGAACTAGACGTGGCCGATATACTATTGCTCTACTTTTTTGCGGGGATTGGCCTAAAAGCCGACTTTGCCACCCTTATCAAGGGGGGGAAACCTTTATTAGTACTATTGCTGCTTGCCGGTTTATACATTTTTTTGCAAAACCTGTTAGGCATCAGTGTTGCCACGCTATTTGGCTTTGACCCCAAGGCGGGTTTAATGTCTGGCTCAATTTCACTCACTGGGGGAGTTGGCACCGCAATGGCGTGGGGCCCAACCTTTGTTAACGATTTGGGTATTGCCAATGCCTTAGAGCTAGGACTTGCGTCCAATACCTTAGGCTTAATTGCAGCGTGTTCGGTTGGCGGTCCCATTGCTGCTTATTTAATGAAACGCCATAAACTAACCGGTAACCATGATAGCGAACTGGATATAGGTACCACTCACAAAGACGGTGACAAAGGGCTACAAGTTGATTACTTTGGTGTTTTAAGGGCTTGGTTATTCTTAAATTTATCCCTTATCGGGGGGCATTTCATCAATGCAGCCTTAACCGATTTAGGTTTAAAATTACCCATGTTTGTGGCCTGCTTGTTAGCCGGTATCCTTATTGGGAACAGCTTAAAGATTTACGTATTACGAAAGAACAGTACTAAATTATTAAATAATGTACGTGATGGTGAAAAAGGCCTGACATTAATTCAAGATATTTGTTTAGGCATGTTCTTAACCATGGCCTTAATGGGCTTAAAGGTATGGGAGCTAGAAGGCAGCTTCTTCTACATCCTCGTGATCATTGGTCTACAAGTACTGATGTCGGTGCTTTACACGATTTTTGTGGTGTTTCGAGCCATGGGTAAAGATTACGAAGCTGCGGTGATTTGTGCCGGATTTGGGGGGGTGACATTAGGCTCCACGGCAACAGCCATCGTGAACATGACGGCTGTAACCCAACAACACGGCGCCGCCCATCGGGCCTTTATTATTTTACCGCTGGTCTGTGGTTTCTTTATCGATATCGTAAATGCCTTGTGGATTAACTTTTTTGCCTACTACTAATCATCAGCTAACACACATTTCTCTGATTTAACTTCACGGCCTTGTTCACTGCAAGGCCGTTTCTTTATTTCTAAACGCCAGCCAAGCCAGTCAACAACACGCAAGTGAGTTGCTAAAATCTAATTAATTAAAAAGCCACCCATTGTTAATTAAAATGTTAATTAAAAAGCCACCCATTATTTAGAAGTTATAACATAACGCCTTTCGATTTGAGTTGCTAACACCTACATTCATTAACTGATGTGATTATTCCAGCCAAAAGACTAAATACTTCATCATTAATCACCAAAAATTAATTAACAAAGCCACCCATTATTTTGAAGTTATAACATATCGCCTTTCGTTTTGAGTTGCCAACACCTACATTCATTTACTGATGGACGATCCCTGTCAAAGGACTGAATATTTCATCATTAATCGCCAAAATTAACTCATAAACTAAATTCAATCCAGCAGAAAAAAGTGGGAAATGCTTTTATTTGAAATGAAGAAATGATGTATTAAGCGCACAACCAGCGCTGACAGTTAGCTGCGCCTTGTCGTCGTTTTAGGTCTAAATGCTCACAATAGTCTGTTAATGCAGGTAATGCCCCCACCGCACCTTTAAATAAAGCGCCAAACTCAGTGGTGATTTTTAACCAGTTTTCAGCAGGAATGTTCAGCCTATTAAGAATGTCCTGGCTACTCGCGCTGATGGCGCCACGTTTATCATCACGAATAATTCGCCCAGTATCTTCAACCAGCACGATGTAATCTTTTACGCTATACATTAATCCCTTAGGCATGTTCAATCTCTCATTACCTACAAAGGGAAGCAACGCTTTTGGTTGCTCACCGTTTATAGCAGAATTAATGCGACGTTGAATACTGGT
>NZ_JAUOSH010000011.1:0-138056 GCF_030548765.1 Shewanella sp. 3_MG-2023
TCATCGCTTAACCCAGTTTTATAAAAATGCTGATAGATACGCGGGCAATAGCTATGAGCAGGTTAATTAAAATCAACGACCAACAAATAACCATCGCTTAACCCTATTTTAGAAAAATGCTCATAGATACCGGCGCTATCTGGTTAATTCAAATCAACATCTAACCCATAATCATCGCTTAACCCAGTTTTATAAAAATGCTGATAGATACGCGGGCAATAGCTATGAGCAGGTTAATTAAAATCAACATCTAACCCATAATCATCGCTTAACCCAGTTTGATAAAAATGCTGATAGATACGCGGGCAATAGCTATGAGCAGGTTAATTAAAATCAACGACCAACAAATAAACATCGCTTAACCCTATTTTAGAAAAATGCTATAGTGCGCCCCAAAGAGCGATTAACAATAGAGTGAATAAGCCATGAGTTTTAAGGATTTACGTAGCTTCATTGATCACCTTGAAGCTAATGGTGAACTAAAGCGGATTAGTTATGCTGTTGATCCCAATCTAGAAATGACTGAAATTGCCGATCGCGTCTTGCGCTCTGGCGGCCCTGCGTTGTTATTTGAAAACCCAACCAATAACGACATGCCAGTTTTAGTGAATTTATTTGGCACTCCAAAACGTGTTGCTATGGCGTTAGGTAAAGACGACCCACTGGCTTTGCGTGAAGTGGGTGAATTGCTAGCTTTTTTAAAAGAACCTGAGCCGCCAAGTGGCTTTAAAGACGCTATTGCCAAAATACCTAAGTTCAAACAAGCGTTAAACATGCCGCCAAAAACAGTACGTAACCCACCTTGTCAGGAAGTGGTATTAACTGGTGACGAGGTGGATTTAACCAAATTACCGGTACAACATTGCTGGCCTGGCGATGTGGCGCCTCTAGTGACTTGGGGATTAACCATTACTAAAGGTCCGCGCCAAAAAAGACAAAACTTAGGCATTTATCGCCAGCAGTTATTAGGTAAAAACAAACTGATTATGCGCTGGCTTGATCACCGCGGCGGCGCATTAGACTTTAAAGATTTCAAAGAAAAACACCCAGGTGAGCGCTACCCTGTGGTGGTGGCATTAGGCGCCGATCCGGTGACTATTTTAGGCGCGGTAACCCCTGTGCCAGACTCAATGAGCGAATATGCTTTTGCGGGTTTACTGCGTGGTGAACGCACCGAAGTGTGCAAAGCCATCAGTTGCGACTTAGAAGTCCCAGCCACCAGCGAAATCATTTTAGAAGGCTATATTGACCCTGAAGAGATGGCTGAAGAAGGCCCTTATGGCGATCACACTGGTTACTATAACGAAACAGACAAGTTTCCAGTTTTCACCGTCACCCATATGACCCAGCGTAAAGATGCGATTTATCACAGCACCTACACAGGTCGTCCACCGGATGAGCCTGCCATGTTAGGTGTGGCGTTAAACGAAGTCTTTGTGCCGATTTTACGTAAGCAATATCCTGAAATTATCGACTTTTACTTGCCGCCTGAAGGTTGCTCGTATCGCATGGCAGTAATTTCAATTCGGAAGCAATATGCCGGTCATGCCAAACGGGTAATGATGGGCGCTTGGTCGTTCTTGCGACAGTTTATGTACACCAAATTCATCATCATCGTTGATGAAGACGTCAATTGCCGCGATTGGCAAGATGTGATTTGGGCGATTACCACCCGTATGGACCCAACAAGAGATACCGTAATGGTGGATAATACGCCGATTGATTACCTTGATTTTGCCTCGCCTATTGCCGGTTTAGGTTCAAAAATGGGCTTAGATGCGACCAATAAGTGGCCAGGCGAAACTGACAGAGAATGGGGCACGCCAATTGTGATGGATCCAGCAGTAAAAGATAAAGTGGATCAAATCTGGGACGAATTAGGTATTGATGATAGCCCAACGCTATAATGCCCAGCTAAAGAGTTAACCCTCTACCCTACAAATAAAATAAAAACACCCTTCAAAGAAAGGGCTACCAAGGATGTTAGATGAACACCATTCGCTGTAAAGTTGAAAAGATCACCCCATTTAATGATGCTGTTTTTCAGGTCATACTTAAACCAGAAGTCCCTTTTGACTTCAAAGCAGGGCAATACTTATCCATCGTTATGGGAGAAAAAGACAAACGTCCTTTTTCTATCGCCTCTGCACCTAACGCTGATTTAATTGAGCTGCACATTGGCGCCGCGGTATCAGAAAGCTACCCAATGCAAGTGGTTGAGCGCCTAAAAAACAACGAGTTTATTGATATTGAAGCCCCTGCTGGTGAGGCTTTTTTTCGTCAAGACAGCCAACGCCCTCGCATCATGATTGCTGGCGGCACGGGGTTTTCATACATTAAGAGTATTATTGAGCAGCAAATTGCTAGCGGCCATACAATAAAAACACAGTTTTACTGGGGTTGTCGTAACGAGCAAGCCATGTACTACCAAGACATTGCCCGCCAATGGCATGCAAACCATGAATGGTTAGAGTTTATTCCCGTTGTTGAAGAAGCGACAGCTAACTGGAATGGTAAACAAGCCAACTTGCTTGAGCAAATAAACCAAGATCATATCAGCTTAGTGGGTTACGACATTTATATTGCTGGCCGTTTCGATATGGTTGGCGCCGCCCGTGAAGTCTTTCGTGAAATGGGCGTTGATGAAGCTCACCTTTATGGTGATGCCTTCGCATTTATCAAATAAGCCTAATTGATTTACCCATTAAAAAGCCGACTATTTTAGTCGGCTTTTTTTTACCCCCATTATTTCTTCGCACTAAAACTCAATTATTCAGTACGCTAAACTAATGGCTAGAATTGTACTTTCTCATATTTAGACCAAGCTACAAGTCCATCCATAAAAGGGAATATCCATACAGCGGTATTCTCAGTGGAATGCACTCTAAAGAAAATCAATTCGGTTTCTTGAATATCCATTCGACGAATTTCACGGTAAAAGCGCATTGCCGACGGGGTAACGAAGTCTGGCTTTATAAACTCTTTTTGAGCTATTTTGCTATAGAAAACGTCAACCTCATAATTGCCAATGGTTTGTTCATATTGATTAAACGTACCACGGGTTTTCCATTTAATTGGCGTCGTACTGCAATCTTCGTCAGTGATGCAGATCGTGGTATAGATTTGGCCACTCTTTTCACCGTCATAGACAAGTGAGAGACTAAAATCACCACGGATAAGCTTCTCACCTGCTGCGGGAAAATACACGTCAGCATGGTAATGATGCTCGATAATATTGCCAACGCTATCTTTTGGGATCAGCACTCGATTAAATCGAATACGTTCTTCCATTTTTTTAGTTAACGGTACAAATTCACGCATATTTAAGCCTGCAGGCTCTGGAGATAACGCATTAATATTGATAATCCCAACACCATCACAATCATCTAATGAATAACCAGGACAAGCAGCAAATGAATAATTGTTGCCATTGGTCAATGCAAAAGCACTAAAGCCCTTTAATCCTTGGACAAAGTTACTTTCAGGCGCAATATGTTTCTGCCACTTAGATTTATGCAGTTGATCAGTATCGTTTTTGTATAATAAAGTTGCGCTTTCTTCTAAGCCACCAATATTAATCTCAACTTGCTTGTCACTGCTCCAAAATGCGGTATTTTTAAGGACTTTATGGTACTCACATTGATACCAAGCAAGAATGATTAATCCAATAACAAATAACGCACCAGCAATTTTCACCATCACACTGACATCTAAAAAAGCAGCTCTAATCGTACCGGAGTCAGTTAAAGAAACCATTTTCACATGGCTGCGTTCATCAATATGAAGCTGGTAGCCACGTCTTGCGACAGCTTTTAAATGAATCTCAGAGAAAGGTTCTAATTTACGGCGTAATGTACTAATACACTGCGTTAATGAAGTAGGCGCAACCACCCTATCAGGCCATCCTTCCGCCAATAGGTGCTCTTTTGTCCAGATTTCTTCGCTATTATCTAATAATTTAATTAATACTGCATTTTCAGAAAAAGTCAGACTGGTTTTCTCATCATTAAGATGATTAATCAGCTGCTTGGCTGAAGTATCGAGTGTTAAATATGAAGTAATTTTTAGCACTGCCTGCACCTAAAGTTTTACTATTGAGTCAATTGAAATCACATGAATCATAATTCATATCTTATCAAAAATATGTGATTACCGACTCAGTCTTAAAATATTTTAAAATCAGATAATACAAACACTTATATAGATATACCTCAAAATATATTTTTGTTAATTACTGCTATTAACATTGTGAATGAATAACCATTTCATTCTCTAAAATTAAGCATTGCAGTTAAAATATTTTCCGATGAAATAAACTTTGTGAAATCAACATCATTACCCCAACCCATATTGTTAATGCGATATACAAGTTAGACAGAGGAAATTGAACTAACGACGATAAACTACTGCTAGTATCCTGTTGAGGGGCAGCAACTAACATCAGAGCGCGGAAAATGTCACTTGGATTAAGCAATATCATTACCTGTAAAAGTTGACTAGAAAGCTCCACAGTTTCCGCTACCATAAGTGTGAGTAAAATAAGGTCGTAAACCAATACAACCGCTACCCAAATAAACAATAAAATAGCAATGGCTTTAGCTTTTTCAGCCACCTGCAAACTCACCACATAACCCACTAATACAAAGCACATACTCAGTAAAATACTGCTAAACACTAAATGACAGAACAACGGCAACAATAATGACAATTCAGTGCCAGTAAACACATGAATAAGTGCAGCTGTTAATCCAAAAGAAAATACAATAGTGCAAGCTAACACAGTGATATGGCCAACAAACTTACCTAATAATATCTGACTGCGGCTTAAAGGGTATGACAATAGCAACAGCAAGGTACCAGACTCTTCTTCACCAATAAAACTGTCATAACTCAACAAAATAGCCGTTAATGGTAAAATAAATACTCCAATGGAACTTAGACTGGCCATTAACATTGGCAGCTCTGGAACAGCTAACTCACCCGTGACAACTGAACCTGAAAATGAAATTATTAAGGATAAACTAGTTAATATCAGACCGATAAACACAACCCAACGATTACGAAAGTTGTCTTTAATTTCTTTACTGGCGATGGTTAAAATAGGTGTAAACATCATAATTCCTCAAGCAACGTTTTGCTGACGGTTATTCATGCAGTGATGATAAATATCACTTAAACCAGGTTCTTCAATAGAGAAGTTATAAACGCCACAATGCTGCGTGAGATACTGCATGACTCTTGGCTTATCTACCTGATGAATCAATAATTGATTATTCACAGCCAATGTATTTAAAAACTCATCCTCTGCTATCGCTTGATTAATTTCCTCTCCTTTAAACAACACTTTTAAGTCTGTTAATTGGCGCAACGTCTCTACACAGCCAGAGGCTAATTCCATGCCGTTAGCCATAATAAAAGCACGATCAATATTATCTTCAACAACTGCCAACTCATGGGTACACACTACAATGGCGCAACCTTGGCGTTTGAGTTCATCAATCTTTTGATACATAAACAGTGAGGCCTGTGGATCAAGTCCAACTGTAGGTTCATCAAGTAATAAAATATCAGGAGATGACAATATTGCTTGGGCAAAACCTAGACGCTGCTTCATGCCTTTTGAATAGCTTTTAACCGGATTATCTTGCGCATGCTCAAGGCCAAACTCTTCGAGTACTTGTAGAACTTTTGATTTATCAATCCGCTTTAACGCGGCAAAATAATTCAACACCTCTTTGCCGGTGAGCTTTTCATATAAACTGATATTTTCAGGTAGGTAACCTAGATTGATCTGACGGCGATCTTTCTCATGAGTCACCGTTTTACCCATCATGGTAATTTGGCCCGATGTGGGTTTTACTATGCCTAACAGCATTTTTATCAGGCTAGATTTACCTGCACCATTATGCCCCAGCAATGCTAACGTTTCCCCCGCATGTACCTGTAAACTGATATTGCCTACGGCAGTAAATTCACCGTACTGTTTAATGAGGTTCTGAACCTGAATAACTGAATTTCTTGGCATAAAAACCTACTTATTTAACGAATGCTCAGAAGGCTGAGTTGTTGAAACTATGTTTGAATTTACATATGAATAATCTGCTAGTTCAGCGGCATAACCAATATTGGAATTTGCAGTCGGACTCATCATTGGAAAACTATCCATCACACCTGCTTCCGGCATAATTTGAAATTGCTGCTGAGTCCAGCGCAGCAAAGAAGCCACAGGACTTTTCAATAAAAAATGCGCTTCAGGATAAAGCCAATACAAACGATCTAAATGATCGCTTGGCTGATAAGCTTGCTCGCTAAACCCATCACCTGTTCGATCCCAACCGATAAAACCGCTCCAATAATTCCCTTGTTCTTTATGACTCCATTCAACAATCGTATCGCCGACATACTTCACATGAGCTTGATTATTAATAAACTGGTTACGATATATTTGATTGCCTTCGCCGCCCATCGCCATATAAATACCAATTTCGCTATTAGCAAATTCATTGTTATAAACACGGTTATCACGGGCGCCATAAATGAACATGCTTTTACCTTCATCGCCCGTTGGCATTTTAGGGTTTGCATTAACGATATTATTCACATGATTGGCTTGAACGTCTGAGTCATTGGTCATGTTTAGCAACACACCAAATATCGCAGCACCATTAACTTGATTATGATGTAGATTAATCCGCTTAGAGTTCATTAATGCGTAACCACCATCGACTTTTGTGGCTGCATTATTAAAGGCTTCGTCATCTTCGGTATACATGTAATGAATACCGTATTGCTGCTTAGAAAATTGATTATTGGTGACTAAACTGTGTTTACCTGATTCTAGATACACGCCATCTCTTACATCTTTAATTACATTGCCATTGATAACAGCATGATCCACACGTTTTAGATAAATACCATCGCCTCTATCCAATACAAAGCGTTCAGCATCGCCGCTAATCAGGTTGTGAGAAATTTCAATATGATGGCTATTATCGGCGCGAATGCCAAAGCCATCGCCAGTGAGTACATTGTCAGCGATCACAATGTTTGTCATGCCATCATTAATCAATATGCCTGCATTCAGTTCATATTGATCGTCTCCCCAATTGAGAATGTTTAATTGCTTAATATTGACGTCATTACTGGCAATCGTGATGGCGCTACCTTGACCTTGAGCATCAATAATTGACCTGGGATGACCGATTAATGTGAGGGGCTTATTAATAATCGCATTACCAAGATAGGTTTGATTACTCAAAGCAATGCGGTCATGAGCACTCGCGTCGTCAATAATCTCTTGCAATAAAACAGATTTGACTAGTGGATTAACATTTATTTCCATTGAATCAGCAAGCGTAATAGGTGCAGTAAATACACCAATAATCCACCACCAAATCAATACAAATTTACCCATGGAGTTTCTCACTTTCATCTAACCAATTATCTGAATTTGCTTAGCTAATGACTTTTAGTAAATTAAAAACATTAATACTTTACCAAGCTAACACCTTTGTTTTTATAGGCTTAATGATGGCTCATATTCTCGCCTAATAATTCAATGGTAATGTCGTCAAACTTCAATACAGCCCCACCAAACTCACGGGCAAAATCTTGCGCTGCTTGTTCAGTACTAAATGAGGCTACAGCTGGGCCCATCACCGCTTGTCGACTGGTGCCATAAACATATGTCGCTGTTTTACCGTCAATAAAGAATTCATCTTTGGGATTATCCCAGTCTGTTTTGGCCATATCATGCACCCAAACTTGGTTCACCTGACGGGTATTTTCTGGTTGTAATAAAAAGCTGAACATATCGCGTGTCGAACAAAAAGAAGGGGTTGCTTCAACGTTTTTTAAGCTCAATTGCCCCTTAGGACCAGGGTACTTTGTGATCATCATGCCGCACATATGACAACGATCATGCTCATGTATGGCATGGCTGTGACCACTCGCCTCTGCGCCAACCTTGTCTGGAGTACAGGCAAATAACAATGGCACCAATAATAAAGATAGTATTTTTTTCATATCAATTTCCAACTGAAACACTGGGTAAATCATTCATATTAAAAAGAATCACCCTCAAAAATAACTAAGGGAAGTCATGTGGCTTGAGGGTGATTCAGGCAAACGTTAAATAGCGTAGGTCTGTCCTGCATATAGGATAAACAAACGTAAGCACATCATGCCGCTAATGGCACAAAATCCTGATAAGTAAAATGCTTTAGCGGAATGGCTAAAAGTTTTACCTGTGGCAAAGTTAAGTAAAATAGGCCCTAAGAACCCAATACCTACAACACCAATCCAGAATAGATTTGCCCATAAGCCAGCTGTAAATGCTTCAAAGGCTAATTGTGCACCAGCATTACCTGTCGCTAAAGACATCGCAATCATGCAAATAAACAAAATTTCGGCAATCATGATTGGCCATTCAGCCCCATGAAGGATTTTAAGTTCACTGCTATGCATGTCTTCTTTAAACAAGAATACTGACACCATTTTTGATGCTGCCGCGCCCGCTGAAACACCCGAAGCAATAAATAAAGCAGGTAATACTGCTGTATTAATCAGTGGGAAACGGATTAACGCTGAAATCAAGAAACCAGTATAAGCACACACTGCTGCCGCTAGAATTAACACTGCAACTTCGCAAGGTTTGCGAATTGGTTTTAGCATGTTAATGATTGGCAACAAGATACTTAATGCTGGAATCGATTTGATTTCATCTTCAAAGGCATAAAGACACAACACTGCCGTAAGTGGGATGTACACACATAAAGCGATAACCCCTACTGACATCACAGATGTGAAGTTGTAGAACACCAAGATACGCCAGAAGAACAATGGGTTGGTTAAGTCTAAAACCAGACATAACATACCCAGTGCAATCGTCACAAACGAGATTAAGCTGGCAGCTTTATACAGTGGGGTAGTTTCAGTTTGGCCTTTAAAAAAGCGAATTGCTAAAGCAACCACTAAAGAACCGCCTGAAATACCGGCTAAGAAAAGGTAAACAGCAATTGGCCAAGGCCATGCAACCCCTTCAGATAGCCCCATGGTAAACTCCATTGAACCGTCCATCTTATACCCCCAACTTAACAACTGGAATGTAACGAAGGCTTGGTTCAGTACCAAATTGAGGCTTCATACGCACAGAGTCTTTCACCGCTAATAATTTATTAACGTATGAGGTTGGATCGTTAGCATCACCAAAGATCAACGCATCATATTTACACTGTTGTACACAAGCTGGTAACTCACCTTTTGATAATTTGCTGTTTAAACAGAAATCGCAATTATCAGCCACATCAGTTTCTTCATTAATAAAACGTGCATTGTATGGGCAGGCGCCAATACAGTATTTACAACCTGCACATTTACTTGCGTCCATGGTGACGATCCCTGTTTTAGGATCTTTATGTGCCGCACCTGTAGGACATACACTGACACATGGCGCGTTTTTACATTGCTGACAAGAAACACGAACAAACTTACGTTCGCAGTTACACTCTTCTTTGCCACAATGTGGACATGCTTGCCCTTCAACACCGCCAGATTGATGTTCCATCAACATTCTTGATTTGCCGTCAGGTAAGTTATTTGCGACATTACATGCCTCTTTACACTCACCACAACCGACACATTTATTTTGATCAAACACCATAACGTAATGAGGTTTGTTAGCATCTTCGTTGTCATCTTTAACTGAAGTACAGCCCATAGGGCCCAGAATTAAAGAAGCAGCTCCAATACCTTTTAGAAACCTCCGTCTTTCTATATTTTCACTCACAACATCCTCCCTAGTGCAGCTATCGCTGACTGGTATTTATTGGTTCGCTGCAAATTCAAATGACGAATCATCGACTCAATTCATCTAATTTAAATTCGGCTTTCATAATTGCGTTATTAATAGATTGTCTATTAAAAGATTGAGTTTGATTGGTCAGTAAGATGCGCCAGTGATCTATCGCGTCAACATATTCACCCTTAAGGTAAGCATCTGTTGCGAGTAGCAATCTGGTATTAAGCTCATCACGTTGAAAACTCAACGCTGTATCAATGACCATTTTGGTCTCAGGTAAAAACTGACGACTATCTCGGTAATACATTGATGTCGCTTTTATGCCTAATAACTCAGCATCAGCACCCACTAGCTCAATTAACTGATCTAGCGTCGTCACAGAGTCAGCATATAAACCGCCTTCTGCATATGATTGTGCTAACGAAATAAGCGCTAATTCATTTTGTGGTTGTTGCTGAACTTGATCTCGCCCTTTAGTAATACTGGCTGCAATCAAGTAATCCACCGATTCATCTGCCTGACCTTTATCCCAACCTTGGAAATGTCCTCCACTGGCATATATAGATAACGAAAAAATCAATACAGCGACTGACATCCATAATGGACTTTGATAAGAACCAGCAAGCTTAAATTCATCATATTTAAGGCAATGCTCGCCATTGTTACCGTCAGCCACTTTATTGGCTTGTTTCATCACAGTGCTGCTCAAATTACGGTTATATACACTGTGATGAAACCAGAAGAGTCCGATAAATATACTCAGACATACTGCTATACCTAAGGCCAGAATATTCATAAGTGTCTCTTCTTTCTTGAATTTAATTAATGAGTTATCACCAAAATTTCAATGACAACTTGTTGTTAGTAAAAGCTTAGTGAGAGCCCATCATGCCGTTCATGCCCATACCTGTTAGGCCCATACCTTTTGCGTTTTCACTCGGTGCTTCAGACTTAACTAATTCCACTTCAAAAATTAATGCGGTATCACCAGGAATATCACCAGCACCGTCTTTGCCATACGCTAGCTCAGATGGAATGGCAAAACGAAAGGTTGAGCCTTCAGGCATCAAGCGTAAACCTTCTTCCCAACCAGCAATGGCTGTCAGTAATGCAAAACGAACTGGATCTGTCGTTTCATCAAATACAGTCCCATCAACTAATGTGCCTTTGTACTTCACAGTGACCACATCTTCAGGGTTAGGTTTTCTGCCTTCACCCATTTTTATCACTTCATACTGCAAGCCAGAACCCGTCACCTTAACGCCATCTTTCGCTTTGTTTTCAACTAAGAAAGCATCACTGGCTTTTTTACTTTCAAGGGCAATTTGTTGCATTTTTTGGCTACTCAATAAATTAAGTAGTTCACTTCGATCGTTTAAGTAAGTCAGCACATCTTCATCAGACATTTTTTGTTCATTCTTAAGCGCATCAATCACACCATCAATCACCAATTGAACATTAATTTGAGCGCCAAGCTCCGTTTGGTTATAAATTTGGCTTGATAGGTAATTACCAATAGAAGCGCCCATGCTGTAAGACTGTTTTTCAACATCGCTTTCTACGTTTTGAGCAGCAAAACTGCCTGCTGATAAAACCAATGTCATACACGTTGCAATGGCTAAGGTACTTTTCTTTAATAATTTCATTTGGCACTCTCTCTTGGAAAATAGATTGACCCAGCGACAACACATCATCAGGTCTTAAATAGGTAATAAAATGGTTAAGGTAATTCTGTTACTCTTCCTGACAATCGCCAGCCGTAAATTCCATCGGCCATATGTCTAACCCCTGTGTAACCTAGTTTTACTGTTTCTCGTGCAGCCATCGCACTTGAAGTACATAAAGTGTTAGCACAGTAGAACACCATCACCGCATCCTTATTTTTTGGAAGTAACTTTTTCCAGTTCTTAACGTTGAAGTACACCGCACCAGGGATAAACCCTTCAGCCCATAACTCCAATGTGTTTACATCAAAAAAATAAACATCTTCATTGCCCACTAACGACTCAGCTTCACGCATTGAAATCGGATTAAGCTGAATGTCATTAATAGGAATTGGAATGAGATCCCCACCCGCACCAGCAAACACTTGTGCTTGCACTGCGACGAACAACGATACTGAAATCAAAATCTTGCTAAGTAGTTTTTTCATGGTTTTCTCTCAAAATATCTCGGCATCGGCTGACGCCGAGTTATTAAAAAATGGCTACTCACATACGTGAGTAGCCATTAGGGTTTTACATTTTTTTACCATTAATAATGGCTTGAGCTTGAGTCACGTAAGTGAGTGCTGCATCAATACGTTTATGGGTATAACGCGCACCATGGACACCCCAAGAACCATCTTTTTCAAGCAGCGTCACTGCATCTTGTGCTTTATCAGCCAATAGAAGAACTTGTGATTTATCTTCAACAGATAACTTAGTCACTTCTAATAATTGGTCGATAGTGTCAAGAGCGCCGACAACTTGAGCGTAAGTTTCTTTGATAGGCGTTTGGAACTTCATCACTTCGCCGTAGATCTCTTGTTGATCTTCGTAGTGTAGGCTTGGATCAAGTTCTGATTGGAACTGACTGTGACAACCTTTACCATTAACGACATTATCATCAGAGATAGCAGTACGAGCACAAGACCACATTAAATCTAAGTAGTTATTACCATTAGCATTCTTCGCAACAGTCCAACCTTTCACAGTAGATTCACGAGGTTTGCCTTCTGGTGGGTTCAATGTCTTCTGAGTTGGGTCGATTTCAATCTTCCACATGTGCGACTTACGAACCGCGTCGAAACCAGCTTGATCAGGGAACTGCATTGCGGTGAAGTTTTCACAACTGCCCATGTTAGGCATGTGACAACTTGTACAGCTTTGGTCGCTATGAGTCTTAGTGTTTGCTGCGATTTCAGCTTGCGCTGCGTGACAGTCAGAACACTCTTTCTTCATTTTCGGTTTGGTATAACCAGACTTCCAATCGTTGCTTGTAACTTCATGTGGATCATGACAAGTCGCACAACGCATGCCTTTTTCATAATGCATAGAAGCGAACATTTGCGAACCTTCAGTACCACATGATGGACATGCAGACTTCATTTTCACACCAAAAGCATACTCAAGTTTATCTTGGCCTTCTTCAGTATCAGCTAGCTCATCAACGAAGTTAAAACGTTGGTGACAACGTTCACAATTCGAAGGCATTCCGCCGCCATTACCACCATCGAGATGACCACCTGCTCCGTGACATTCTTCACAAGCAATACCTTTAGAAATGGTATGTTCTTGTAGTTTTTTAGGGTCACCTAAAGCAGCTAAGTATTCATCTTTAGTTTCGAAGTCGAACTTGAAGCTATGACACACTTCACAGTAAGAGCTTGCAGGTTGGAACAACATTTCTTTTTCATACTTCGCACCGTATGAGCTCATGCCCACTTGGTGAGAACCACTTGGACCAAATGCTTTACCATCGTTAGTTTCAGGAAATTCTGGGATAACTGCGTTAATTTTGGCAGCCATTTCAGGCGTTAACCATTCAGCCCAACCACGTGAGAATTGGTTACCACCAGCGACCATTTTACCGCTGCCATCTCTCAATAAGCCGTCACGAATATGGTAAGTACCACGGACTAACCATGCATCAATGAAGCCGTATTTAGTACGTGGTGTACCCACAGTTGCGTAGATCATGTCAGGCGTAATACCATCAGCCAAAATAGAGGTATCTTTGGTGTTGTACATGGTCTTGTTCAAATCGTTATCCACTTCTGGATGTTCACCAGGGAAACGAATTGTTTTAGAGTGACGAGAACGATTCCATGCTTCGTATTGAACAGCATGACATTCACCACATTTTTCAGGTCCAACAAACTTGTTTGGATAATCAAGAATTGATTTAGCACCTAAACGATATTGAACAGCGCTTGGACGACCCACACGTTTGCTATATTTAGGGCTATTACCTGTATCTAAATACTCTTCACCACGATCACTAATGTGGTAATCACCCACTAAGTTACCTTCTTCATGGTATTTAAATACTGGATGGTTCTGGAATAAATAATCAAAAAGTTCTTTTTCTTGAACAATATAATCTTGTAGCGTTTTAACGCCTTTTGATTCTTCATCTCCATTTGGATTTGAAATAACTTTCTGTGCTGTCTTACCCATTTCTGGCAAACTATTATACTTGCCACCAGCAGCTGTTGCATTGCCAACAATGCCAAGACAAACTAGCACACTTAGTGCTGCTATCTTGTATTTAGCCTGTTTCATTGTCCCACTCCTAATCATCATTATTTTATATGTTGCAGTCGAACCTGGCAGTTCAGCTAGCGATATAATTAATTTGAGCAAGACTAAGTTTAAAGATAAAAACCAATGATTTGTTGATCTAGATCACATCATAAAACGCCTCAGACCTAACAAAACCTAAAAACAATATTAACCAATAAAAACAACAATATAATTGTATTTTTATTTTATTTTTTATATAAAAATGCCATTTTTTTTATCTATGAAAAATCATAAATATGTTTTTTACAAAATAAAAATATCTCAATATTAAAATTAGCAAAATTATTAAGATCAACCTCACAGAAAAATATCCTCAACATAGATAACCTTCAGTTGCTTCTTATTTAATTGATGATATAAGTCGATAGAAACAAGTCGTTTAAAGACAACAAAACGTCTAATTAATATTGATATAACTTTCTCATTAACAAAATAGGTTTATTTGATATTAATTATCAACCCCTCCACACAATATATAGGTAATAATATGATTCCAGAGATTGGACATTTACTGTTAATAATAGCCGCTGCGTTATCATTATTATTAGCCGTTATTCCTATGGTGGGTTTATATAAGCGTAATGCTTATTTAATTAGCTATTATCGCCCTATCAGTAATATGATGATTAGTGCTTTTTTAGGTGCGATTATTTGTTTAGCTATTAGCTTTATTAGCAATGATTTTTCAGTAGCCTATGTCGCTGATCACTCTAATACTCAGTTAGCCACTTTCTATAAAGTCGCTGCTATCTGGGGCAGCCACGAAGGCTCAATGTTATTTTGGGTGAGTGCTATCGCGTTATGGACGGTTATTATTGCCAATACTCATAACAATGAAGCTGATCATGCTTTCTTTATCCGAACAATTTCAGTGCTAGCAGCTGTGATCTGTGGCTTTAGTTTATTCATCATTTTCACCTCAAACCCATTTGTTAGGTTATTACCCAACTTCCCTATCGAAGGTCGAGACCTCAACCCTATCTTGCAAAACATCGGCTTAATTATTCATCCACCGTTATTATTTCTAGGTTACGTTGGTCTCACGGTGTGCTTCGCTGCGGCAGTTGCTGCACTCATGGGAAAACAGTTCACACAACAGCATGCGCGCTATTTACGTCCTTGGGCTATTTGGGCGTGGGTTTTCTTAACAGGGGGTAATGCGTTTGGTTCTTGGTGGGCATATAACGAACTAGGCTGGGGTGGTTGGTGGTTTTGGGACCCGGTTGAAAATGCCTCTTTTATTCCTTGGCTAGTTGCCACTGCATTAGTCCACTCAGTGGTGATGACTGGACGCTTCGGACAATGTAAAAAGCTCACCTTGTTTCTGGCTATTTTAGCATTCTCATTAAGCTTACTGGGCACTTTTATCGTACGCTCAGGTGTGGTGCAATCCGTTCATGCATTTGCTGCGGATCCAACTCGTGGTATGTCAATACTGCTATTGTTGGTACTGTTTTCTGGTAGCGCCTTAGCACTTTTTGCCACTCGGGCTCAATATATACAATCTACCGATAAGTTTGCCTTAATTTCACGCAATAGCTTGATATTAATCGGCAACTTGTTACTGGTTATTGCAGCTTTATCGGTACTACTAGGTAGTTACTATCCGATTATTTACCGAGTTATTACTGGCGTCACCATCTCTGTAGGCGCTCCTTATTTCAACAGTATTTTTGTCCCTATCCTGGTACTACTCAGCTTATTAATGGGGCTAGCCCCTCTACTGCGTTGGCAACAAGATAGCGCTAAGAATCTGAAAGTGCCTGCGTTTTTGCTAGGTATCTCAATCGTATTAGCAGCAATCATCAACAACTCATTTGAACAAGCAAATGCTTGGTTCTTCATCGGTTTAATGTCTGTGACTTGGTTAGTGCTCACATTGATCATTGCCATGATCCAGCATCAACTTCATACCAGTTCAATAACACAGACTCGTCGATTTTATGCTATGTGTGTCGCTCATCTTGGCGTCGCAGTGGCTATTTTTGCAGGCTCTGTTGTATCAAACCTTGAGCAAGAAGAAGTGTTGAGCATGGGCCCTAATCAAGGGCGAACACTAGCAGGTTATACCTTCGTATTTGAAAACACCCAGCAAGTTTCAACCAACAGTTACGATGCGCTACAAGCCAACATTCGTATTATGGATGAGGAAGAAACGACGGTAGGTTATGCCTACCCGCAACGTCAAACCTTTAAAACTAACGGCATGCAGATGTCTGCAGCAGGAGTCTATTCAACCTTAGGTAAAGATTTATATGTCTCAATGGGCAACCAGCTCAACGACACAGAGTATTTAGTGCGTATCAGTTACAAACCTATGGTGAATTGGTTATGGATTGGCGCAATCTTGATGATGTTAGCAGGCGTATGGGTTGTCATAGCTTGCCGTGACAGCACTGCATCAAAACACTCACCATGTCGCACTAATGATCAGAAAACATCTCGACTAGAGGAGGCAACCTCATGACCCCATTCTATCGAATGCTCCACCGCATGTTCAGCCCTATTTCAGTGGCCATATTAACCGTGTTATTGATATTTAGCGTGCAAAATGTCACGGCTTCTGAGGCATTATCCCACCGAAATTATTCTGCTGATGAAAAACGTCAACTTGGTTTTGAAATTGCCCAAGAACTGCGCTGCCCAGCATCTGATAATCGCAGTTTATTTGATTCGGAAACCCAAATAGCAAACGAGCTTAAAGGGCACATATTTCAAAAACTCGATCAGGGTCAATCCAAACAAGAAATCATTGATTTTATGGTAGCCCGTTTCGGCGAACGAATCCGCTATCAACCTAGCCTGCACTCAGGCACGTTAGCTTTATGGCTCATCCCAATTGGGTTGTTTTTTTTCACAATAATCGGTGGTATCGCTTGGATTATTAAACAACCCCAAACGCCAATTAAACTCCATTTAAACGAGAATGAATATGAATAAATTAATGCCAATCACGTTACTGCTTTTAACTGGCTGCGTTACTTTTAATGCTGCTGCAAAGCCTGTGGATGTGAAAGTCTATGAAACGGGTGAACAAATAGAGAAACCTATGGTGATGTCGCGTTTTGTTGAGCTGCGAAATGCGCGCAAAATTCAAGACATTGACTTTAGCGATCAGCAACAAAACAAGGTCAACCTAGCACAACACCACGGCAAGCTAGTCATGGTGAACTTATGGGCAACTTGGTGTGCACCGTGTATCAAAGAAATCCCAGCGATGCAGGCAATTAAAGAGCGAAATCAAGATAAAGACTTTGCACTTGTGCCAATTTCTATTGATGAAAATCCAGATGATATAAAACCCTTTTTCGAACAACATGGTTTTGATAATTACGCGACTTGGATTGATCCTGACAAGAATGTTGATTACATCATGCCTGCAGATTTACTGCCTGCTAGCTTTATTTTAGACGGCAAAGGAAACCTAGTCGGCTTTGTTCGTGGATACATTGATTGGACAGATGAAGGTATCCAACCTTATTTAGATGGTCTGATTGAAAAATACGCCCATCGATAATTAATTTGAAAGTTTCATCATCACAAAAGGTTGTCTATTAACCTCCGCCTAACATCCCTGATTCATCCTAGGCGGTTTTTTTTATTCACAAACGGTGTCCCTGTGCAATTGGGCCGCCGTTTATCTTGAACAAGCCCTGTCAATTCATTACCATATTCGCCTATTTACTACTTTCTAGGCTTAATAAATAATGAAGTTATCTGTATTAGACCAACCCATTTATGACCATTTATATCGTGATATCAGAGAGTTTCGTAGCACCTTTGATTTACCTATCGAAAATGCATCAAGTCTAGATGACAAAGCCGATACCCTGCACACTTCACTTATCATTGAAGAGCTCACAGAGCTTGCTGAAGCGGATTGCCGCGTTGAACAAGCTGATGCCATCGTTGACTCTGTTTACGTATTAATGGGCCGTCTAGTCCACTTAGGTGCAGCAAAAGTCAGCGACCGTCTAGAAATTAGTTATTTAATTGATTTATTACTGTCTGTTGCTAAAAACCGTGAAGTTAACTTCATTGAATGCTGGGATGAAGTTCACTCTAGCAACATGAGTAAAGTGTGTCGCAATGAGCAAGAGCTGAATGAAACCATTGCTCACTATGCTAAACAAGGTGTTGAAATCGTGGGCAGCACTAAGGGTGAATTCATCATCGCTAAATGCGCTAAAGATGTTGAAATGGCCGGTAAAGTGGTTCGCCAAGGTAAGGTATTAAAATCCGTTTATTACCGCCCAGCTGATCTCGAAAAATTAGTAAAAAACTAAACAACCACTAAATCAGTTGTTAACCAAAAAATGCGTCCACAGTGGACGCATTTTTTTATGGGTTACGTTTAGTGTAAATATGAATTTTTAAGCCGCTTCAGACTGCTCAATATCAGTTAGTGCCGCGACCACCTTTTCAGGTTCAGCCACATTAATATGCACCACAGTCAGCTTTTCAACTAACTGCCCTAATCCACCAAAATACCATTGTGGCGTTTTAAAACGGATAGTGAGATTAGTCTGCTCACCTCGCCCTATTGATAGTTCGTCATCGACAACCTTTTTGGTTGCTTGATTCACTGCAACCGTTTCAATCTCGTTAATATCGATCGCCATAAAACCCCAAATAGCATTATTAACCACTAATCTATCGCGGATTATATAAAGTGAATAGTGGCGTGATATACGGTAATTAGCCACCAGCATTACCAAGGTTAAACTGATGATTGAAGGAACAATAATCGCCGCTAACTCACTCCAGTTAACCAAAATCATATAGCTGGCAACACAGCTAGTTAAACAACCGATAAGCATTAATAACAAATGCCAAGGCTTGGCACTCAATAACTTAATGTGGCTAATGGCAGTGGGGTGATTGCGTGAAAACCATGGGATAGCGTAATACCAGTTAGTCGGCTCTCCAGCGACGATGAAGGCGATAGACAAAGCCTTTTCATCTTCATCTGCGTACACCTCAACCGCACTCACTCGGGGGTCGCCCTTGACCTTTCTGACCTTCAACAAACCGCGAATGATAGTGAAAACCAGAAATGATTCAATGATCAACAACACCCCAATAATGGGGTACTTTAACCAAGCTACAAACTCAAAATAGTCGGCGATATCTGCCGGAAAGCTCAGCCTCGCCACCAAGCTGCTGGTACTTAAAATAATAATCAGCTTCCACCATTTCTGGCTGCCTTTTTTGATAATGCAGTACCAATATGCCAACGGTATTAAGCCAAAGTAGCCGATAGCGATAAGGCTTAGTCTTAACTCGTCATTAGCAGTCGCTAGGGATTCTGGGGTTAACTGCACGCCAATAGTAAACAGTACTATCGCAAAGGCTAAAAACAGCAGTCGGTACTTAACTATGAGTCTCATATAACAATCCTTGTTATTGTTCTATAACTTAAAATTATGTTTATAACTTATGTTTATGGCTTATGTTTATGGCTTATGTTTATGGCTTATGTTTATGACATAGGTTTATTGCTTAAATGTCTTATTTTTTGATAGAACCATTATTGCGCCTAATCAGTGACCACTAACCCCCGTTTTAGCATCAAACAGCCAGTCTAAGCCATAGATCGCCGACATCGGAAACGCCATACTGTGATTGGCTACAGGCATTAGCATTAACTTGGCATTGATACCTGAACCATTAGCTGCAGTTAAGCGATTTTTTTGTTGTAGCAGCTGATAAAATGACTTGGCATCTGCCACCATATCTTGCCCAAACTCGCTGTTTTCTGCCGTTTCTAACTCTCCGACACCAATAAATACATTGGCATTTATTGATTTAGTGATAAATTCCGGCTCGCGAAATTGCTTTAGTAACTGCTGGTTATCAAACCAAAATGGCGGACTCGCCAGTACATAGTTATTAAATAATGCGGGCTTATTACGTAAGATATAGGCGCCAAACAAGCCCCCTAACGCATGGCCAACATAGGTGTTTTGCCATGGCTGAGTGCGATAATGCTGATTCATATAAGGGATAATTTTATTGGCAAACAACTGCATGTGGCGCTGGGCCTCACCGGTGGCTTGGGTTCTGTTAGTATCAACTGACGGGGTGTAATCACGCATACGACTTGCTGCGGGACTGCGGCCTTGCTGTCCTGATACTGCCACTAAAATAGCCTGCTGCATATCAGTACGGTCCATAGACAAACGAGTCACACCCGAGACCACTTGCAAGCTGTACACAGCATCAGTCATATAAATAACCGGATAGCTTTTTAGCTTATCAATTTGGTTATAGCTATTGGGCAGTTTGATATAAAGATTATAGGTGCGATCGCTATCCTCTACCTCAACCACTGTGGTATTCGGTATGGTAAAGCTTGCAAACGCGGCGGGCACCGCGCTTAAAAAGAGGCTACAGCATACGATACTGCGAAAAAGTATCATAAAGCGAGAAATGGTCATCAGCTATCCTTGTTGATGTAATTTTTCGCCCTATTCTACGCACTTATTGAAGAAAATAAATAATCTGCGCTCAATGCCATAAATAAAGCAAATCCGGCCCAGTTATTATTTAGAAAAGCCTTAAAACATGGCGCGCGTTCGCGACCATAAATAAGCCATTGCTGATAACTGCTAAAAGCAATAAAGGTGCTAATGCCAATGCCATACAATAACCCACGTTCCGCTGACCAACCGGCCATAATAAAACACCCTAGGGCCGCTAACTGAAACGCGGCAATCCATTGGCGGTCGTATCGGCCAAATAAAATGGCTGTGGATTTAATGCCGACTTTTAAGTCATCATCTCTATCAACCATGGCATACATGGTGTCGTAAGCTACCGTCCAACACCAATTGGCAACAAATAACCACCAAGCTTCCATGGGCACATAACCTAGCTGCGCAGCGTAGGCCATAGGAATTGACCAGCTCCACACTATGCCTAAAAACATTTGCGGCATATTGGTTACCCGTTTCATAAACGGGTACATGATGGTTAAGATAATGCCGACAACCGATAGTTTTACCACTAGCGGATTTAAAAATAATACTAAGCTAAACGCGATTAATGCCATCACCACAAATAATATCAGCGCTTCCTTACTGCTGATTTCACCTGAGGCTAAAGGCCGCATCTTAGTGCGCTCAACATGGGCATCAAGTTTTCGATCTGCAAAGTCGTTAATCACGCAACCACAAGCACGCATAACGACCACCCCTAGCATAAAGATGATCAACACCTTCACATCAGGCATGCCACCCGCTGCAAGCAATAACGCCATTAAACACGGCCACATTAGCAACAAGGTACCAATGGGCCTATCAAGGCGCGTTAAGCGTTTATAAACCGATATTTTTTGTTGTAACGTCCATGAGACTGCTGACATGGTTTACTTCACTCCTGCAGTTGAAGTTGTATCACTTCTTATTTGTCATCTCGCATAACCCACGAGTGACTTTATTATTTCGCTTAGAATTATGTCCGCTCTAGTAAAAAATTACCCTAACACGCTTCAAGTTTTGCCAATGAAACCAGTAACCATTTGCTACCAAAGTCTGTAAAACTGACTTGAACACGCGCTTTATCTGCTGTGCCTTCAAAATCTGTCACTATGCCTTGGCCAAATTTAAAGTGTTTTACTTTTTGACCCACTTTAAAGCCACTGTCATTGGCAATAGATTGTCTTGGCACATTAAAACGGCTGCTCATTTTAGGCGCTGACACTGACGCTTTCATGCGAATTTCTTCAACATACTGGCTGGGGATTTCACCAATAAAACGCGATGGACTGGCATAGTCCTCACGGCCATAAATGCGGCGTGACTCAGCATAACTGATATACAATTTTTGCATCGCACGAGTCATGCCTACATAACAAAGACGGCGTTCTTCATCTAAACGATCACCTTCATCTAATGCCATTTTACTTGGAAAAATACCTTCCTCAACCCCAGCCATAAACACCACTGGGAACTCCAAGCCTTTAGCTGAATGCAAGGTCATTAGCTGCACGGCATCGGTAAACTTGTCTGCTTGGCCTTCGCCCGCTTCTAATGCTGCGTGAGATAAAAAGGCATTTAGCTCGCCCATATCTTCAAGTTCTTCTGGCATTTCAAAACTGCGGGCAGCGGTGACCAGCTCATTTAAGTTTTCGACTCGTGATTGGGCTTTTTCGCCTTTTTCGGCTTCGTACATAGCCCGTAGCCCTGAACGGTCAATGACCTTGTCGGCCATACCATATAGACTCATATCGGCAGTATCAGTGCGCATGCCAATCACTAAATCCATAAAGCCATTCACGGCATTGGCAGCGCGGCCAGTAAGGACTTTTTCTTCAATTAAGCGCAAGCTTGCCTGCCACATAGTCATTTCTTGCTGACGTGCGGTTGAGCGAATGATATCAAGGGTACGATTACCAATACCGCGAGTTGGGGTGTTAACCACCCGTTCAAAAGCAGCATCATCATTTTGATTATTGATAAGACGCATATAACCCATGGCATCTTTAATCTCTTGGCGCTCGAAGAAACGCAGGCCACCGTAAATTCGGTAAGCTAGCCCTTTATGGAGTAAGGCTTCTTCTAATACTCGCGACTGGGCATTGGAGCGGTATAAAATGGCACACTCTTCTAACTTGCCGCCGTTATTTTGCCACTCAGCCATTTTGCCAACAATAAAGCGCGCTTCATCCATTTCATTAAAGGCGCAATAAACCGCAATAGGCTCACCCGCATCGTCTTCAGTCCACAGTTTTTTACCTAAACGCTCAGGGTTGTTGGCAATTAGATCATTGGACGCATTAAGGATATTGGCTGTGGAGCGATAGTTTTGCTCCAGCTTAACCGTGGTGGAACCTGGGAAATCGGTTAAGAATTTATGTAGATTCTCAACTTGGGCACCGCGCCAGCCGTAAATAGATTGATCGTCATCGCCAACAATCATCACATTGGCTTCTTTGCCTGCCAGCACTCGGATCCACGCATATTGAATGGCGTTGGTATCTTGGAATTCGTCCACCAAGATATGCTTAAAGCGTTCTTGATAATGGGCTAATACATGGGGTTTATTGAGCCATAATTCATGGGCGCGCAATAAAATTTCAGCAAAATCAACAAGGCCAGCTCGGTCGCAAGATTCTTGATAAATTTTATAGATGTTTAATAAGTTTTGCTCAATAGGAAAGCCACCCGCATCGATATGCTTTGGGCGTAAGCCTTGGTCTTTTTTGCCATTAATGTAACCTTGGCACTGACGCGGCGGATATTGCTTGTCATCTAAATTGAGACTTTTAAGAATACGTTTTAATAAACGTAACTGATCGTCAGAATCAATAATTTGGAAGCTTTGGGGTAAATTGGCATCTTTAAAGTGAGTGCGCAGCAAACGATGGGCTAAACCGTGGAAAGTACCAATCCACATACGGCCCATGTTACTGCCAACCACTTTCTCAACCCGCTCACGCATTTCTGCCGCGGCTTTATTGGTAAAGGTTACCGCAAGGATAGAGTATGGACTTTGTTGTTCGACCTGCATAAGCCAAGCAATACGATGGGTTAATACCCGAGTTTTACCACTGCCTGCTCCAGCTAAAACTAACATGCTTGAAAGCGGTGCGCCCACTGCTTCACGCTGCTTTGCGTTTAGGCCGTCTAATAATGATGATACGTCCATTGGTCCTCCCAAAAATCAAGCTGGAAGTATACCAGTTCCTAGGCGGCTGCGACTAGGAACTGTAACGGATTCTTTATGGGGATTTTATTGTGATGACTTGCGAGCTAAGTAGCGGGCTGAACTAAAACCACTGCGTAGCAATTTAAGCAATCTCAGCGGCCACTACCGAGATTTCAACCAATAATGCCTCACGGGCCATTTTAGCGGCAACACAAGCTCGAGCAGGGGCGTAACCTTCAATAACCCATGCATCCCACACCGCGTTCATTTCAGCAAAGTAAGCCATATCTTTTACGTAAATGGTTGCCGATAACATATGCTTTTTATCACTGCCTGCTTGCAGTAATAGTGCTTCGACTTTATCCAACATTGTTTGAGTTTGTTCAGTGATATCTTTGGTAGCATCTTGGCAAACTTGACCACATAAATAGATGGTGCCGTTATGTTTGACAATCCGGCTCATACGGGTTTTAGTTTCAATTCTTTCAATGCTCATGGTGCGCTCTTTTAATCTGTTAATGGCGCTATTATCAGTTAAGTCAGCTCACAATGACAACTGAGAAAATATCGCTATCCAATAACTCGCGCATTTAAGCAGGCTGTTAATCAAAAATAAAAATGCCTTGTCAGCAGTATCTGGCTAACAAGGCATAAGATTGAAATACGATTGATTATTTGAATATTAGTTAATCACTAAGACTTGTGGGTCATTGGTTAAGCTATGACTCCACTGCTGATAGATAGGCTCACTGCCATCATAAAACCATACCACTGCCATTAATGCTCGTTGATGGTTGGCCACCAATAACTCTTCAGATAATGCGCCTTCATCAAGGGCGCCACGTAATAAGCAAGATTCAAAGTTCACGCTCACTTGGGTGCCATTTTGCTGATAATCGTCACACAATGAAAAGTAACCACGCTTACTTGATGCTAGCTGCACATCAATGCTTAAAGTAAACGCCGCTTGTAGATCAAAATCGGCATCAACCACCAAGTCATCAATTGAGGTTGCTGGCGGCGTTTCTGGCTCTGTAGGTGTTTCAGGTTCCGTTGGCGTCTCAGGTGTCGTTGTCTCTGGTGTTGTATCTGTCGTGGTATCTGGTGTTGATGTCGCAGGTGTTGTCACCGCAGGCGTCGTTGCTGGTGCAGGCGAGCTATCATCGCCACCACCGCCGCCACAGGCTGTTAAAAAGCTTAATGATAGAGCCATGGCTAGGCTAGTGGCTCTTTTAGTCCCTATTTTAGTGCCTGTGTTACAAGCCGTGTTAATGCCTGTTTTCATGCCTGTGTTAATGGCATTCTTCGCTGTTAATAACGTATTTGCTGCCACTTGAGTTTGAGTTAATGTATTCATAATATTCACCTTAAAATTCCATTTCTTGCTTAAATTGATTGATTAAATTCACACTAATTACTGTCAGGGTTAATCCTTAAACAGTAGCGAGTCAGTGGCGGTCAAATACCAATAAGGTTTGGTCTCACCGCTGGCATCTGCAGCAAACTCAATAAACTCAACATAAGCGGCATCAACACGTTGTAGCTCTGCAGGGTGCTGCCATGTATCAGGCACCTCAATTGCCCAACTCATACCATTTTGGTCTTGGAAATAGTGCCCTTGTGATGCCGTTGAAGCATCGTCATGCATCCCTAAAAATCGCGTATCAAATTTATCGGTTGGTGCTTTGTTTTTCAGATGGATCTCTAATTTACGTCCTGGGTTTTTACCATCAGTAATATTCTTAGCCGCTAGGCTATGATCCGTACCTGGAGTGGCAAAAATGAATGGGTCATAGGGGAACTCAGGCATATCATCAACATGTACCGCATCAACAAACGGCACTGTCATTTGCCATGTTGCGCGGTATTGGGTGCCGCAACCCGGTTCAGTTCTGAAATATTGACAGCCATTACCCGCACTGACGTGTTGCCATAAGTCTTCAGTAAATAACAGCACCGCATTGGTTTGCCCGTCTTCAAGTGGTGAGTGGGTTTGCTTAACCCCTTGGGCGCTCCACTCAATGGCTGACTCTTGCACATTGCCGCGGCCAATATCATGTAATTGCACCGCAAAGCCATTGTGATACCAAGCGCCCATTGCCACTAATTGCGCATCAAAGCCCACGCGGCGAACCATGTCATTTTTACTGTATTGGCTAATACGTAACTGCATAACCACATCGTTCATATCAAAGTCACCTTGATAAGGGTATAAATCCTCATAAGCTAACGTGGTGTATTCTGACGATGAGGGGTAATAGCTGATAGTGATGCCGGTTTCAGTGACAGTGATTGGATAATCTTCCACTTCACCATCACTGACACCACCGGTTGGTAATAAGCTGGCCTCTGAGCTCAAACGAAAACGTGACCAGGTTGCGCCAGTTTTAGCCCAATTAGGTACGTTAATCGTCACAGTTGATGTGCCGCTACTCACTGAGCGGGCAATAATCACTTGGTCTTCACTATCAAACTGACCATCTTGGCCCCAATCAATCCAGCCGTTAATATAAGCACCATCCCCTTCTACTGTGATTAATAACACCGCCTCTTCACCCACTTCAAAACCGGTTGGCATGCTGATACCATCGTCATCATCAATACCATCACTTTCATCATCTGATAACGGCGCAGGATAACCGTCGGACTCATTATCAATAACACTGCCTAATGACATGCCGGCAACCATATTATGGCGGGCACCATTTGAATCAATTAGGGTACCGTAACTGTCTGGCGCATCACCAAAATCAACATTGTCTCCCACTGGCACTTCTGCTAATGCACAACGAGCACCATCATTTGAAGAAGATGACGGCCCGTATGAAAACAACTCTGCGGTAGGGTTATCACTTTCAACGTTGACCTTATACACATTGCCATCGCCGTTGTTACTTAAATAAAGGTTGCCATCGGGGTCAAAAAACTGCGCCCCAAAGGTAAAGCTACCACTGCTTTTAGTAATAACGGTTGCTAAGGTTTCAGCGGCACCTGTTGTGGGGTCAATCTTGAGTAAGTTACCTGTACTGCCGTTAGTCACTGCGTATAAAAAGCCGTTGCTTGGATGAAAGGCAAAATCTGTTACGTTGTAAGTGGCATTGGTTTTACTGCCTGGGACAATGTTCATTGGGTGATTATTGCCATCTAACGGCACAGTAAATAAGCCTTGGTTTTTACGGTAGCCGTACCAAACGTTTTCATTGATGGCGACATCACCTACGTAGAAGTTACCCGCTGCAGCAGCTGAGCTGTCTTTTACGATCGTTAGTGGCTCAACTTGGTAATCTTCACCCACCTTACCGACAGTGCCATGCTGATAATCCCAGCCATAAAGGTAATTATCTGTGTAGCTGAAACCAACACCATTAAATCCTTTGGTCAGTCCCATATCAGGCGACAATACCGAATAACTACCGGTACCAAGTTCAACTCCAAAGGTTTTTGGAATGCCTGCTGGCGTTTGAATAATAAATGCTTCGGTAGGACAGGCATTGAATGGCTCAGCGGCATTGGTATTAGCACTGAACAAAGCCATGCTAGTACCAATAGCAATACTGCTTAAACCAAGAATATTGATGATTTGAGAGTGAAGTGGTTTCACGTTAACTATTGTTGTGTTTAATGTTTGCATATTGGCATCTCGCTATTTCGTTATCAGGATGTATTGGGGATACTGCATAGTGGATGCCAACTTTTATTATCCTTTAAATACAATGCTTTATGATTAAGGCAAGATTGTAACTCAATGCTAAAATGCATTCTGCAACGCATTCTGAATTTGAGACTTTGTGATTTTTTGGGGTTGAGAATGGTTTGATCTGTATTGTTCCAAACTCCGTTTGGATTAACGTCGTGGGTTGTCCACCCACACCCGACCAAAAGGGTATCAACAGCAATACCCTCTTGGATCACCCTGCCGCCCCGACGAAAAATGCTGAAAAGCGCATGTTTTCGATGGGGATTGATCCAGCTTTGGACTTCGTTTGTTGCTAACTTCGGACCCTGTTTATTATAAAGAGTGAAAATGCTAACGCTTCCGATGGTGCATCCCTGCACCGCGAAAGCTATGCTCACATCCATGTGAGCATCACGCTATTTTCTTCAACATCCTCAATTCAAATTGAGCCTTTTAGCAGATTAGATTCTTGATCTTTTAGCTTTTTAATTACCACGAATACAATCAAATCGAAGAGATAATAAACCCAGTGTAGATGCAGCAGCGAGCTTCCAAAACAGGGATGTTTTGGCAGAGCTTACATGGACCTTTTGATTTATATAAAGAGTGCAGCGTCTCGCAGTTGTATCTACACATAAGGTCGCTCTTTCACATCCATGTGATCGCGACATTCCGTTCATCCTGAACATCCCAGCGGCAGGCAATGGATTAGATTGAAGTAATGGACTTAGATAAGCTAGCCAACAAAAACTAAGTAAAACATTGAACTAGGCTCATAAGTTATATTAAGGTAGAACCACTTAAGGACAGAGTAAGCTAACCTCGAACGCAATCTTCGAGCACGCCATTTAGGGAAGAAAAAGCCATTAAATAATGATGTGCCTATCAACTCCCTTATAAAGTTTACTCTGACCACACTAGTTAAGGAGTTTTCATGGGTAGCATACATAATTACTATTTAGTTGGGTTCATGCTCTTATCCGCAATTTTAAATGCATTCATAGAAAATGAGAGTATCGGAATAAAGTTACTTTGCTTACTTTTATTATTCACAACTTTCATCTTTGCCTCTCTCTTTCATTCTTTAAAGGTTAAAGTTGCAAAAGAGAAAACGACGAACAAAGCACACATAATAAGCTGATTAATAGGAAAATTTAACTATTCACCCCTCAAAATTTTAGCCAACTATTTTTTGCCAATTAGTAGGGCTTTAGGAGATTTGCGATGATTTCATATCAACCAACAGCCGATCTTTATGCATCGGCAGAT
The DNA here is from genome assembly GCF_030548765.1 of Shewanella sp. 3_MG-2023. Lineage (NCBI taxonomy): Bacteria > Pseudomonadati > Pseudomonadota > Gammaproteobacteria > Alteromonadales > Shewanellaceae > Shewanella > Shewanella sp. 3_MG-2023. The sequence goes on from NZ_JAUOSH010000011.1 coordinate 28,682, forward strand.
ATTACATTTAAAAACATGCGCTCATATTATGAACACTATTCTGTAAATTGGGAACAGTCTAAGATACATGAGCAAATTGTTGACCTAGAAAACTGGGACATTCTTTACAACGCTTCGGTCGTGGGTGCAATTCGTTTAGCCTTTGATAATGATGGGTGTTATATCCGAGATTTACAGGTTAGTGAAAAATTTCAAAATAATGGTATTGGTGCAGCAGCCCTAACAGAGTGTGAACGGTTAGCAATTAAAGCTGGTGTAAATAAACTTAGGCTACGAGTTCTCAAAATTAGTCCTGCATATCATCTATACATTAAGAATGGCTTTGAGGTAGATAAAGAAGAAGATAGGTTCTTTTATATGTCGAGAAAAATCTCCTAACAAGAAATCAATCACATTAACCATTTAACACTCAACCACGCTTATCTTCCAATAGCTGCACAAATAAGCTTTTCCATGCTTGTTGAAGCTGCAGCCATTGTTGAGTGCGCCAATCCTCGATTTTGGCATGCTGCTGTTTTTGAACATGATTGTCGACTTGCTCATGAACGTAAGCAGGCTCATGGCTTGATAATAGAGCGCTTGATGAGTTAACACTCGATAAGTAACGCTCAATAGCATCGGCCAGTGAGTTAACAAATTGCTTATCATCTTGGCCGCCAACCTTAGCCTCAACGATATTACCCATGTTTTGCAGTTGATGCTGACGAATTTGATCCCCCAAACCATCCACATCGGTTGAGATAATGGCTTTACTCATTGCCATAGATTCAATAAATACTAAACCAAAAGGCTCCCAGCGTGATGGAATAATTACCCCGTCACATTGGTCTAAAAAGCGAGGCACATCGTCAACCTTGCCCACCAGCTTTATATTATCAAGCTGAGAAACTAACTGTTGTAGCAAAGGTAATTGCTCACCTTCACCGGCTAACAATAATCGACACGGTGACTTAACCTGATGCATGGCTTTGAGTAATAAATCAAAGCCTTTTTGTGGATGAAATCGGCCATAGGCGGCTAACACAGGAACCCTATGATTAGCGTTTTTTGGGGAGTGGCTTTTGTTGGCGATAAAATAGCTTAAGTCTCGCCCCTGCCCTAACTGAGCGATTTTGTCTGCAGGTAATAGCTTATTAGCTAGCATCCATCGCTGCTGTGAGGGTGAAATGGACACCACTTTATTCATTAACCGATAGCTTAATTTCAGCATGAAATAGAAACGTTGCGGATGTGCAATTTGCTGATTAACAAACTGTTCGCTGTAGTGATGTTCTTGCAGGATAAATATGATCTTAGGATGACGCAATCTGAGCCATGCAATATTTAGCAGTTTGCGCCAGTTTGAGGCGCCATGAAAACAGACAATATCAGCGTCCAATGTCGTATTCTGCCAACGGCTAAAATCCAGCTGACGAATGTCAAATTCAAATGCCAAAGTGAGGATGTCAGAGCCACACAAACTGTGCAACGCAAAATTAACGCCGCCCATATTAGGGTCATCGACACAATGCAAAATTCTCGCTTTCACTCTGACTCCTTGAGCTATCAATAACCGGCTTATTAAATTAAAGCACTGTTAAAACAATATACTTGTCTCAGTTAAATCGCAAAATTTACTACGCGTTCAGCTTCAGTCCGTCGTTAAATACTTTTGCTAAATACATAATGTTAAATACATAAAAAAAGAGGCTAAACTTAGCCTCTTTTAATTAAATTTTACCACTAAACAATTATTTGGCTTTCTTATTATCTTCCAGACCCATGCTATCCATCCAATAATCAAAATTAATCATATTGCCGGGTAACACCACACGGTTATCTTTATCTTTTAAGCCATCAAGCTGCTTGAGGTATTGTTCACCTAACTGCAGTCTTAAGGCACTCTGACCGCCGGGTTTAGAAATCACTACCGCCAAGCGCTCAATGGATTCTGCAGTGGCTTTAGCAAGCGTTAAAATCTCCTCGCCTTTACCTTCAGCCTCATTGATACGGCGCTGCATTTCACCCTCTGAGCGGTTAATGGTTTCAGCCATCACACCTTCTGAGCGGTTAATTTTACTCTGCTTGTCACCTTCACTTTGGGCTAATAATGCACGGCGCTCACGCTCAGCATTAACCTGCATTTCCATGGCATTTTTAACGGTTTCTGGTGGGGTAATGTTTTTAATTTCATAACGATGCACTCGAATCCCCCAAATCGCGCCAGCTTCGTCCAGCACTTGTACGACCTTGGCCGAGATAATGTCGCGCTCTTCAAACGTGCGGTCTAAATCTAAGGTACCAATGACTGAACGTGTGGTAGTTTGCGCTAATTGAATCGCCGCATAACGATAATCCGTTATGCCGTAACTGGCTTTAACGGGATCGGTAATCGAGATATAAATGACGCCGTCTACTTCAACGTTAACTTCATCGCTAGAAAAACACTCTTGCGGTGGCACATCGATAGTTTCTTCTTTTAGGTCATGGATATAGGCCACTTTATCAACAAAAGGCACTAAAGCATGAAAACCGGCATCTAAGGTGCTGTGATATTTACCTAGTCGCTCAACAATGTAAGCTGACTTAGTGGGTACTAAGCGGATAGATTGGAATAATTTCAGCACAAAAATAACAAAAATCACCCCCCAAATACCCATAACAATTAAATCGGTATCAATTCCATTCAACATTAGCGTGCTCCTTTTACTGGGCTGTTAGTTACGGCATGGGTCACTTGCTCCATCCCTTCAAAGAAGCCTTCTAACTTGGCCATTTCAGCAGGCACCACTGAGACTTGTGTTTCAGTTAAAATGTCACCCACTTGGCTAATAAACTGCTCTTTCAGCATCATATTCATCGCATCGTTACCACCTTGGTTAGCCAGTGCGGTGCAAATCATATCCATGCCTTCAGCTTTCGCTTTGGCAATAATGGTAATTTCTTGGCCAGAGCCAATCGCTTCATTAATGCGTTTTCGTTTTTGCCCTTCTGAGAGGTTAATGGCCTCTTGGCGCTCACCTTGAGAGATATTAATCATGGCGTCTTTTTCAGCATTGGCTAAAGTGATTTCAGCCCGTTTTCTACGCTCAGCTTCCATCTGTTTTTCAAGGGTGTGGATCACGTGTATTGATGGGGAGATATTTTTAATCTCATAGCGAAGCACTTTAATGCCCCAAGGATCTGACGCTTTGTCAATTTCACGAACAATAGACTCGTTCAAACTGTCACGCTCTGAAAAGGTTTGCGATAGGGTCAATTTACCAATTTCTGAACGCATGGTGGTTTGCGCGAGGTTAACCGCAGCTTTACGGTAATTTTCGATACCGTAACTGGCTAACTTGCCATCCATCACTTTAAGGTAGACCAAACCATCAACTTCCAGCTGGGTGTTATCTTTTGAAATACAACTTTGTGGTGGTACATCTAGTACTTCTTCACGAGTATCGTGGCGATAAGCTACCCGATCAACAAATGGCACTAAAAAGTGAAACCCTGGTTGTAATACGGTTCTAAATTTACCTAAGCGCTCAATCACATTGACCTCTCGCATCGGTACAATCAACATCAATTTATATAAGATAAAAAATATAAATAAAATGGCTATAGTTAGTTCAAACATATGTCCCCTTCCTTTTGCAAAACATGTTCAGGTAGCGTAGCCCCCTATACATGACTTAATTCCTTTACTCAGTTGGCACTCTGTGTGGTGACCAAATCAATAAAACCTAATTCTGCTATTTTGTGACTAATCTTGTTTATCAGTGAAGCTTTCGCCCATTAACTCAGTTTCTGCATATGGCTCAACCACTAAGGCAATATTATCTCGGCAAATAATTCGCACTTTAGTGCCTGCTTTTATTTCAGTGCCATCCCCTAGTGCTGACCACTCAGTACCAGAAAACAACACCCGACCGGTTTTTTCACCCGGGCCAATATCAGCTTTAACTGTGACAACTTGATTATATAAATCCATTTCCTCATCGGTATTATCCACATGCTTGTCACCACCAATCATTTTTTGGGTGATATGGCGAAAACTAAGCAATAGAACCATTGAGGTGATAAACCATAAAGTGAAGCTTTGCGCGGTGCCATCGACGATACCGGTAAATAAGGCTGCGGCCACAATGACACAGGCTGCACCTAATAAAATGACGATGCCACCGGGAACAATAATTTCCGACAACATCAGCCCTATACCGACGATTAACCAGATACTGGTTGGATTAGAAAATTCCATATACCCCCCTGTAAAAACGTTATCATATGTTCCTTTAAGCTATAAAACCCGAACTTGGATAAGGTTTTATAGAGCTGATAACTTTAAATTGATAACTACTACACAGTGGTAATAGTGGTGCTACCTCAAGCACAGGATATGGGCACTCTTTAACCCATATATTGGTCGTCAATATCACGACATATTATGTCAACAATACAGGATATTGATGATATTGCAATCATATTTCATTGCTAAAGCTTAGCAGTAACTGTATAAAAATCGGATAAATCAATAAAAAGAAGGTAATAAAAAAGGTGCCTAAGCACCTTTATATTCAATTAGTTAAATATATTAAGCTAATAGTTTTTTCGCAGCTGCAACCACAATTGCAACCGCGCTGCCTTCGGTTTTCTTCATCATGGCTTCATCAGGAATTTCTTGCTGGGTACGATTAACGATAACCCCAGCAACACACGCTGCGCGCCAGCCTTGTGTTGCACACATAGTAAATAGCGTTGCTGACTCCATTTCGTAGTTCAATACGCCCATGGCTTGCCACTCTTGCATTGAGCCCACAAAGCGGCTGGTTACACGTCCTGAGACCGTATCGTAACGTTCTTGGCCTGGGTAGAATGTATCTGATGATGCTGTAATACCAACATGAGGTTCTTGGCCTGCGTCACGACATGCTGCCACCATAGCGGTAGTACAGTCAAAGTTAGCAGCCGCTGGAAACTCAAGTGGGGCAAAGTGTAAACTGGCGCCATCTAAGCGCACTGAAGCTTGCGTGACAATAACATCACCGACATTTACATGTGGTTGAATCGCGCCAGTGGTACCAACGCGTAAGAAAGTCGTCACACCTAGTTGTGCTAACTCTTCTACTGCGATAGATGTTGATGGTCCGCCAATACCTGTTGAACATACGACAACCGCTTTGCCATCAATATAAGCAAGATAGCTGGTGTATTCACGGTGACTTGCTAAAAAAGTCGCATTTTCCATTAATTCGGCGATGCGCTTAACGCGCTCAGGATCCCCTGGAACAATCGCTAAGGTTGCGCCATCAAGCATTTGCTTGGTTAATCCTAGGTGAAATACGTCGGCCATATTGAAAACCCCTTTCATATTTGAAGATATCATTCTAATTGTGACGACTGTAACCCACAAGCCACGCTATGAAGGTTAACTGGGTCACATAAATTCTGTTATTAAACATTCGAGTGATGATTAAAAATTACAAATGTAACTAACATCACTAATTTACAGCACCATAAATCAGCAAAGGCTAAATAGCCAATTTTAGTTGATTAAAAAGTTTTTGGGGCAATCAATTAATTATTGATCCCGGTCACATTACCTACAGCCAAGTAGCGCTAATTTGTAGTTAACATTAGATAAAAGGAGTAAGTCGATGTTTCCAGAGTACCGTGAGCTAATCAGTAAACTTAAAACCTCAAATGCCCATTTTTCAAAGATTTTTGATGAACATAATCAGCTAGATGAGCAGATAAAACATCATGAGCAGCATTACAGTAGCGATAGCACCCCAGAGCTGAAAATACTAAAATCAAAGAAGCTGCATTTAAAAGAAGAAATTTTTACCATGCTGCAAAAGCAGTAATGGCTATTGCGTATTAATCGCCAATATTGGCGATCAAAAAAGGACGCTTGAAGCGTCCTTTTTGTTGGCTCATGTAAACCATCTGTTTAGCGAGAGCAGTTATTTTACGGCGCTAAGTGCTTTGATTAAGGTTTCGTTTGAATCAAAGTTCTCGATGCTAACAACGGTTAGCTTATCTAGGGTCACCATAGTGGCCATATCTTCTTCAGTAGGCCAGTTTGCAGTTGCATCGCCTTCACGATCGAGTCCCATCGCAAACGGTAAATCCTTCATTTGGGGGATAGCCACAAAGCGAGCAATCAATGATGGCATACCGCTGATATCAGCAATATACACCAAGTTTGCAGGTTGCTGCTCAGTCGTTGTAGCTTCTAATGCCGCTTGAATGAATTCGCCACCTTTCATGCCGCGACTAAACAAAACCACTTGAGTTTGTTCATTAACCACTAGCGGTTGTTCAAATTGATCTTCTAAGGTAATTGGCTCAATTTTATCATTCACGACAAACACATTCGCCTGTGCTGAAGCCATAAAAAGTACACTAACTGCAAATAAAAGCGCTTTCATGTTATTTTCCTGAATTAAGTGATAAGCCCTTATTTGAAATGACAAATTGTTTGGGCATTTTTGCTAATAAGGTCTTAAATTAAAAATAGCCAACTCACTATACTCGAATCTGTGATTCGACTTTATTACATTGGATTAGAATCATGATGCACCTCACGGATTAATACAGACTTAATTATTCGCAATAACAGAGGCTTCAACAATAAAGTAGCGACAGCAATAAGTGTTAATTAATTGCAAAAATGACTTTATTACCATTGTAATATCACGCATTATTTCTCTGTTAATTCGTCAAAAATAAGAACATCATCATGAATGAAACAAGCTTAGATCAAGAACTGCAGCAAATACAGAATGTCTACGACCTTCTTACTGAATTTATTGTGCAATACAGCTTTCAAATTGTTGGCGCTGTCATCATCTTACTTATCGGTATCTGGATAGCGAATAAAGTATCGAACTTCGTTGTTAGCCAATTCGAAAAGCACGATATTGATGTCACCTTGGGCAATTTTGTCTCCAATCTGGTGAGGATTTGCATCATTGCGATGGTGGCGATCATTTCGCTAGGGAAACTCGGTATTAGCGTCACCCCAATGGTGGCCGCAATTGGTGCCGCATCATTAGGTGCAGGTTTAGCACTTCAGGGGATGCTGGCCAACTATGCTGCTGGGGTCACCATTATTGTTACCCGACCTTTTGTTATTGGTAACACCATTGAAATTAAAGGTGTGGCTGGAGTGGTAAAACAAATTCAGCTCGGCTTAACCATATTAACCAATGAAGAAGGCGAGTTAATCAGTATCCCTAATAAACATATTGTCGGTGAAATACTGCATAACTCTCATGAATATAAGTTAGTCGACACTCAATTTAATATTGATTATCAAACCGATCCCCAGCAAGTGATTAAATTGATTTCAGATGCTGTCATGAGCCATGGAGGCGTCAGCCAAACGCGCACTCCACAAGTGGGCATTAATGATTTCAACAGTATCGGGATGGAAATCGGTGTGCGTTATTGGGTGCCAACCAATAGCTATTTTGAAGACAAGTACCAAGCGAATTTAGCCATAATCAAAGCGCTTAAATCAGCTGATATAACCATTCCATGTCCTGTAAGAGAAATACATTTGCAGCAGTAGCTTAGCCCGTAAAATATGTCTTCAGGCGAATGCTAAAAGCTAAGTAAACAATCGTTATTTCAACGTAAAATATCTAAGTATTCTCAGCCAGTTTATATAATAACTGGCTGAATTCAGCTTTATATTGTCACCGTTATAGTCATCAGTAAAAGTCACCATTTGCTTACTAAATGTCATCAAAACTTGACATTAGTAATTTTTAGTTACATAGTTAGGTCAAGTTTACTTTACTTAAAGACAAGCTAACTTGAAAGGAATGATTTATGAATACACCTAACTCAACAGAAAATGATTGGAAAAAGTGCAATAACGTTAACAGCAATCGTTTAGCCAAATGGACCGCTGCATGGGTCATCACACTCGCGATATCGACTTTTGGTCCAATGTTTATTTGGTCGCAACATGACATCATTACCGCCGCTGCGATTGGATTTAATTTTTTGGTCGGTATCGGGATGATTTTCGCTAATAAAAAACACCTAGCTTCCCTTGATGAACTACAACAAAAAATTCAGCTTAACGCCATGGGGCTGAGTTTAGGCGTCGGATTAATTGTGGGCATCAGTTATTCAACGCTCGACACCACAGGGCTGATTAATGCTCATGCAGAGATATCTCACTTAGTCATCATCATGAGTTTGACCTACATGGTGGGGATAATTTTAGGCAATAGGAAGTACCGATGAAAAACAGATTAAAAGTACTTCGCGCAGAACGGGACTTAACCCAAGCACAACTGGCAGAGTTACTGAGCGTTTCCAGACAGACTATTAATGCTATTGAGAAAGGAAAGTTTGATCCAAGTTTGCCATTGGCATTTAAAGCGGCGCGCCTTTTTGGGCTAACCATTGAAGATATCTTTCAAGATGAGGCATAACCTGCCTCTTCGTCAGCTCAATACCACTCAGGCCGTTAAGGTTTTATGCATAAATAGGCTGCTAGGGTCATTATCATAATCAGCAAACTTATCGCCAATGTCAAAACCAAAGCTTTGATACAATTGCCTTGCGGGTTTAAAAAAATCCATTGAGCCGGTTTCTAGGCTTAACTTCTCATAACCCTGACATTTAGCAAACGCTAGCATATGTTGCAGTAAGTGCTTAGCAACACCTTTACCGCGATGTGCATTAGCAACCCGCATCGACTTTATTTCACCGTGGCTGGCAGTTAATTGTTTAATTGCGCCGCAGCCAAGTAGCTGCTGATTTTCCCACACAGTCCAAAAGGTAATATCATCTTGGCGCAGTTTGGTTAAATCTAGCGCATGGACACTTTCTGCTGGCGACGTGGCGTACATGTCCTGCAAGTGTTCATTTAATAGTGCCGCCACCTCAACGCCAGACAAATCATCGACTCGAATATCCATGTTTGAACTCATGCTCATAAACCTTCTATTTTTAGTCTTGTTTAACCAAAAGCCATAATTCAAACACTGACTCTGAGCGCTAAATCTATTATTGACTCTGCAGTGATAGCTGCCATATTTATTAGCACAATATACATTAATGGATTGATTATATGCGCAAGACTTATTTAACTGCTAGCCCCTTAATTTGCTTGATAGCATTCACTCTCATGGGCTGTGCATCGGGGCCTGCCAGCCTGCAACAAGGACCGGACGCTGAAATAACCAAAGAAGGTTTAGTTAAAGTCGATAACTCCAGACTGGCCTTATCGTACGCAAGACCCGATGTAAATTGGCGCCAATATACCAAACTGTACTTTGAACCGACCCAAGTCACCAATGATCATCCTGAAGGTTATCGAGCGCCTCGAATTAATAAACAAACTGAAGGGCCTAATGCCACCTACGACTTACCCCAAGAGTCCCTTGATAAAATGGCGCTGCAATTTAGTAAAACCGTTAGCGATGTGTTCAATAGTGAGCAGCCCTTTGAGTTAGTCACAGAAAAAGGTCCTAACACCTTAGTGATTGAAACCGCTGTAACCGATATCCGCTTAAGCGCGCCAATTGAAAAATCCCGCCGAAGCTATAATTCCATGGGAAAAACTTATACGCAGAACTCAGGCTCAATGGTGTTATTGGCGGTACTTAAAGATGGACAAAGCGGTGAAGTGTTAGCCAAAGCGGCTGATCGCGGTGTGGGCTTTGATCAATGGCGTCAAAACACCCAAGTATTCAATTGGGGTGATGTTAAAACGGTTTATCGTCACTGGGTCAATGATTTCAAAAATGCCTTAATGACGGCGGTAGCCGAAGAATAGAGTCAATAGCAATAAGCCTTAAAAACATACTCGATAAGCTCTGTGCCAATTGTGATACCACAATTGGCACTGTTAATTACAAGCCCCGCTGCCATTCTTGGCGTAACGGAATACTGCCTTTAATCGCTTGTTCTACTTGAGCCAGTAATTGCGGCTTATCTTTGCCTAAAACGCCTTTCAGCACTAAATAGTTTGAGGCATGATCAGAACGAAAAATAGTTTTCTCCAGTGCAAGGCCCGATAACAAAGTTTGCATTTCGGTCAACAGCCCCAGTTGATCGGGCAACACAAAATCACCATCAAATGCCTGATCCATTCTCTCGGTCCCCAATGGCAATGTCACCACCAAGGTAGATAAATACTCAGGCTGAGCTTGATTCATCAACTCTGCAGATGCCTTAGCGTGCTGAATAGAAAGCGCCTTGCCCCCTAGCCCCATTAAAATCATCACTGATGACTTGATCCCGGCTTGCTTTATTTTGCTTAAAGCAGCTAAAGAGGATTCAAAGGTTTCGCCTTTTTGGATACGGGTTAACACTTCATCGTCACCACTTTCACAGCCGATATAAAGTAAAGACAAGCCTAAGGCTTTAAGCTCCGCCAACTGTTCAACGGTTTTGTTAGTTAAATTACGCGGTAAGCAATAACTACTAATGCGAGTGACACTGGGTAAATGTTTATTAATCAGCTGGCAGATTTCTTTTAAGCGCTTAAACGGCAACGTCATTGCATCACCATCAGCTAGAAACACTCTAGAGATTGGTACCCCTGAAGCGGCAGCGCTGAGAATATCTTGCTCAATAGCATCGACTTTGTGGGCGCGAAATTTTTTTTGCTCTTGGGTATACATATCGCAAAAGGAACATTGGTTCCAGCTACAACCATTGGTCACCTGCAATATCAGCGACTTCCACTCTGATGGTGGTCGATAAACCGGTTCAATATAGTGAATCATCTAAATAACCTCTAAATCCCTATCAATGACAGTTTTTGTATTAAAAATACTCGTTAAGATTGTTTTTCATTCTATTTTTTGCAATAAAACGTTTGAATTGATCATTTTGCTTGTTTATAGTCGATTAATAAAAATAATTATTCAGGCCAATTGATTTATGAATCAAGTCGCATATCAGCTCAGTGAAAGACGTGAAAACCCTCGTTCTCATGAAGAGCATTGGGAGTTGCTGACTGCAGATCAAAAAGTTGCCCTATACGATTTAAACCGCTTTGGTTACAGATTGCTTTTTGTGAGAAGCATGCCAGAAGGCCCTCTGGCTGTAATTTCTCAGCAAGATGACATCGCCATTATTGACCATGAAGGTGAGTTAAATTTACACCCTAATTTAACCTTAAGGGAATTACCTAAGCCCCATTAAACTTAGCGATTAACAAAGCTATCATCGTATAATCGAAATAATTTAAAGAGTGCACTCGCACTCTTTTTTTCATTTTTCTCATCAGTTTAATGCTTAAGCAATCACTTCATTGAACACTTCAACCTTATGTGACTCAACAAGCTCAGGCATAACATTGTGGAAATAATTTTGAATGTAATCAGTCGCATTATGTTTATCAAATACTGCTCTGTCGGCAAATTTTTCCACAAAGGCCACTTTGCTATCATCATCTAAACTGATATTTAACTCGTAGCGAATACAGCCTAATTCTCGGCGAGTCGCTGGGATCAGCTTAGCAAGAGCTTCAACCAGTAAATCACGTTTACCTTCTTTAGCAACAAACTGAGCAACACAGACGATACGGGTATTATTGATGATAAAATCTGACATTATTTTTCCTTAATACTGATAATATAAATACGCTAATACAAACTAAATAAACTGTTCCTATAGCAGTCTTAAATGACTAGTTATTTTGTAAATTAAGTAGCATATCGATATGCGGTATGCCGTCTTCAAGATACATTTCTGAATTTAAGATAAAGCCCTGCTGCTGATAAAAATCGCTGAGATGTTGTTGCGCGCCTATTTGGATGCTGGTTTGCGGCCACTGAGTTTTAACAACATTAATTGAGCGCTGCATTAACGCATGTGCAATACCATGACCACGGCCCTTTTCTGCCACTATCACTCGGCCAATACTGGCTTCATCATAACTGACACCTGCCGCTAAAATTCGCGTATACGCAATGATTTCACCTTGCTCATTAATCCCTAACAAATGCTTGGTTTGCGGTAATCGGTCTTTATCATCAAGCTCGGGATAAGGGCAATTTTGCTCTACCACAAACACATCGACCCTGAGTTTTAATAGCTCATACAACTCATCAAGGCTGAGTTCATTAAAGCTCAATAGCTTCCAGTGCATTGAATTTAGTAACGACATAACTACCCACCAAAAATTGATCTCTATGGCCGCAGTCTAGCATGATTAAATAAGTGGATTAACTGGTGAATTTCAGCCAAAAAAATACCGAGCATAAGCTCGGTATTTTCAGGTTGAATTAGCTCAATTTAGAACTTGTATTTAACGCCAACTTTTAACTGCCAAGCAGACTTGTTTACGTCATAGCGATTGTAATTGTCAGTCTCTAACCCATCTTGCCCGTAAGGCACTGAGTAAGTGTAAACACCCGTTTCTGGGTTATAATTATGGTCTACCAACTTCTTACTACCATAGCTTTGTGTTTCTACACGGCCCCAATCATCATTCATCAGGTTAAGTACGTTTTTCACGTCAAAGTATAAAATACCTTTATGCCCATCCATAAATCCTGGTAATTCCTGAGTGAAACGGAAATCTAACTGATGTACCCATGGTTGGTTGTCAGTCCCTTTAGGTGCTATACCGCCGGCATATTTACCTAAACCAATTTCATCAATCGCTGCTTTAAATTCCTCATATCCAAACTCTGCGTCGTATTCCGGATTGTAGTAATACTCCACATTTGGATCATCCGCGCCCGTTGGAATATAAGGTAGATAGTATGAAGAACCATAAAACGCACTTTGATCACCAAAGCCGCGGTCTTTAAATGAACCAAGCACCCAAGTTAACGGGTTACCTTCACGGGCTTCGTAGAACATATTGAAGCTAGATGCATAACCAGCAACAAACTCAGTTTCATAACCTAGGCTAACAGTGAAACGGTGTGGCGTTTCATAGTAACCAGGACCCATTGTCGTGCCATTTCGGTCAGAACCAACCGGCGTAAACTGGTAATTAGACGTCGCTGTTGAACTAGAGCCCTGGTTACCTTCGTCTAATGAGTTATATGCATAACTTGCACGCATATTAAGACCCATATCCCAATTCTTAGCTAATGAAAAGGTTAGTGTTTTACTAGTTCCATCTTCTTCAGCATTGGTTAGCATCAAGTCGTAACGTTCATAATCTTCATTTGTCGGATCTAAAGGATCGAAAGGCTCATAAATCACACGGCCTGTTGCATCTGTTTTAACTTCGCGACGAGCCAAATCAACCCAAGCAACATCATTTTCTTTTTGAATGTATAAGAACTCACCACCGAAGAACCAATCTTGACCTAGGGCACCAAAGTCCCAAGTACTGTCAAACCCGATGCTCGCACGCCAATCTGAAGGAAGCTCAAAGTTCGGGTCTAATGAGTTAGTGTTACCATCGCCGCCCACTAAGCCATCTTGTGCGCCGTTTGGCACATTGCCAAAATCAGGCGTTCCCCAAGAAGTATCCCAACCATCGTTGAAACTTAATAAGCTATTACCATCATTTGAGAAACTGTTTGACATCCAAACTGTTGGCTGACCACCACTGTAACGGCCTACGCCACCACGAAGAGATACATCATCAGTTAGCAGGTATTTAAAGCCAATACGTGGTAACCAGATATCTTTACCATCGAAAGTACTGTTATTGGCAAAATTATAACGGTCTACAAAGTTTTGATTAAGAGAAGGCGCCTCTGTCATGCTGATGGTTTCGTAGCGTAAGCCAAAGGTCATTTCTAAGTCGTCATTAATATTCCAAGTATCCTCAGCAAACAACGCTAAAGTACTCATATTAAATTCTGCAGCTACGTCTGTTGGATTGCCTGACTTTGCATTTGAATAAAAGAAGTCATCAACAATGGCCTGCTCAAAGTCTTCAATTGATTTGAAACTCCAGTTACCCAATACGTTTTGTGCGAACAAATTGAATACTTCAATTTTATTGTATTGCACACCAAAGCCTATTTCATGATCACCTAAGTAGTAATCACCCACAAAACGTATTTCTAAATTTTGGTTATTTAGCTCATTAGCTTGGCGTGATTTATCTGTACCAAAGGTAACTTTGTCGCCTGAACCAAAGCTTTTCCATGGTTCATCAGCATTTGGGAACCAGTAAGTTTGTACTTCAACTTGGCCAATACCTAGGTCATCAATGGTGTTTGAGTTTGAAGTGGTATCTTTGTATGCCACTTTAATTTCAGTACTGAAATCTTCAGTCCAGTCGCTGTATAAATTAGCAGCGTACGTCTCTAAGATTTCTTCTTTGTTATACCAAGTGCTTGATAACTTAATGCTGCTTGAGTTGTTTGCTAAGTTGTTAGTTAAGTTACCTTTGGTATTTTGATAAGTAAAACTGGCACGGTGATCGTCGTTAATATTCCAGTCAATTTTAGCCAGAATTTTCTTATCTTCTTCTTGAGGGGTTTTATCGTAAGCACCAATATTTTCTAGACCGTAAACGCTTGCTGCTGCATCTCTCACACGCTGCAATTCGGCTTCTGTTATGTCAGAGTTGTTGCCAAAACCAGCTCCTTCAGGTCCCCATTCAGCAGATTTTGGCGCATCAAAGCTTTCATAAGAACCAAAGAAAAACAGTTTATCTTTGATGATTGGGAAGCCAATGGTGCCTCCAAAGGTTTTTTCTTCGAATTTTTGTTCTACCTTTTCACGAACACCATCTTCATCTGCGCGAGTAAGACCTTCACCAGCCATGCTGTCATTGGTCATTTCGTAAAAAACGGTACCTGAAACTTCGTTAGTACCAGACTTAGTTACCGCATTAATCTGCGCGCCAGTAAAGCCACCTAATCGTGCTGTATAAGGAGATACATTTAACGCAACACTCTCAACCGCATCGATTGAAATTGGAGAGCGCTGAGTTGGATAACCGTTTGAGTTAAGGCCGAAATCATCATTTTGAGAAATACCATCGACAACGAAGGTGTTAAAGCGAGGGTTCATCCCCGCTACACTCATTGAGATACCATCAGTGCCGACAACAGCCATTGGATTTTGACGCAGAACATCTTTCAAGTCACGGCTAATGCCTGGTGCGTTAGCAATTTCTTTTGCGCCAAATTCACTATTAGCGCCTGCGCTGCGATAGTAACTCGCAGTTCCGACAACACCGATACGTTCAATATCAGCTGCAGTTTTCAACGTACGGTTAAAACGTAATGTTTCACCGACGTTTAAATATAAATTTTGTTCGACATCATCAGCAAATTTTTCAGAATCAACTTTGATGATATATGGACCACCAACACGCAGACCGCGCGCAGTGAAGTTACCATCAGCACCTACTGCCACTTCAGTGACGGTGCCTGTTGGTTCATGGATGATGGTAATTGTTGCATCTGTAACAGCATTTCCTTGAGGACCAACAATCTGACCGCGGATGTTTGATGCAGTATCTGCGGCCATGGCTGGTAGAGAAACGCCCATAGCAAAGCATGTCGCTAGCGCTAAGCGACTGATTTTATTGTTTAACATTTTCAGACCCCTGAAATATTTTTATATTTATTTATGTACTAGTTAATCTAGCTTTATAAAGAAGTTTGTAGAGTAAAAACTTCAGGCGCTAGTTTATAACCAATTTGTTTCAAAATCATGTCATTGTTGAACTATTTAGCAACAAAACTTAAACTGCAACCGTCAACTTCGCGCAACATCCACAACAAAGCATGAACAACAGCCGCAAAGTAGGCTCTTTAGTCACAAAAAATTAATCTAAAAAGTGACTTTCATCATTCGCTGTCTAACCTCATTTAAGTGGTTTACTAGGTCCAAGCTACTTAAATGCCAATGGAATAATAATAATGAAACCTGCTGTATTGTTAATCAGTGCCACACTGGCTGTATCCGTTTTTACTAGTCAGCCAGCACAGGCATTTGGCCAATTAGGTCACCGTATTATTGGTGAAATTGCCCAAAATAATTTATCCAAAACCGCTCAAAAAAAGATTAATCAACTAACTCAAGGTGAATCACTGGCCCAGATGTCGACTTGGGCAGATGAGATCCGTTCAGACAAAAATTGGTATCACTCATCGCCTTGGCATTATGTGTCAATTGACGATGGCAAAACCTGGGACACAGTCACCAGAAACCCGAAAGGCGATATTATTGAGCGTCTTGAAAAATATGAACAAGTACTAAAAAGCACCACCACACCTGAACAAGAAAAATGGCAAGCATTGGCTTTTTATGTGCACTTTGTCGGCGATATTCATCAGCCATTACACGTAGGTCATAGCCATGACCGTGGCGGCAATGCTGTAAAATTGAAGTGGTTTGGTGACGACACTAACTTGCATTCAGTGTGGGATAGCAAGCTTATTGAGCATCAAAAATTAAGCTATACCGAATACACAAAATTTATTAGTCGTATTTCAGCAAAAGATATCAGCGACTGGCAAGGCCAAAGCTATTATGTGTGGGCGGATGAATCCAAAGCCTTGCGTGATGCCGCGTATGAGTTAGAAAAAAATCGTGATGATCAACCTGATTTGCGCTTCCAATATATTTTTGATCACACCCCAACTGTGGAGCTAAGAATGCAGCAAGCAGGTATTCGTTTAGCCGAAAAGTTGAATATTATTTTTAGTCAATAATATTAAAAGCGTCTTTAAAATGACTTATTTGTTGCGCTAAATTGCATTAATTTTGCAACACAAACGTAAAAAAAGAGCCACTAGTAATAGTGGCTCTTTTTGTTTCTAACATTTCAATATTAAGTCATTGTTATCAACATAACCTTGCAGGGCATTTATGTCGATAATGAATCATTAACGTTCGAAGTTATGGAACTTCTCGATACCGAATGATTTACCTTCAGCATGACACATTGCACAAGATTCTTTAGTTGGTGCTAAGAACCATTCATCACCGCCAAGCTCAGCTTCTGGCTTGTTGATTTCGCCGCCATTGCTTTGCATGTGACTACGTGCAATATCAGTTGTATGACAACCAGCACAGTTAGCTGTGATTTGACTAGTGTAAACACCTGATGTACCACCATTCATTGACTTAGAAGGCATGAACTGAGCAGGTACTTTATTCAAATCAACAACTGTTGCATGGCAAGACACACAGCTTTCAGCACTTAATTTTAAAGCTGAATTAGCAACCAAGACTTCATTACCTCTACTATCAAGTTCAGAACCTTGATATGGCTGTTGACCCCAATGTCGTGCATGGATCATAGGACCAAAGCCCGGTGCACTAATCGCTTTCCAACCTATTTGAAGTTCTTTATCATAGAAATCCATTGCAGGGATAGTGTAGCCGGCATCAATTCTGAATTTATCAGTCAGGAAAGCATCCATAGCAACAGTTCTTGCTGACGCAAAATCGTTACCAGCGGAGTGACAACGTAAACAGCTTGCGCCGCCATCGGCAAAACCACCACCCATGTGGAATTCACCCGCGACGTTGTGACAAGTTGTACAGCTTTCTTGTGTCACATTTAAACGACGACCATTTTCAGATAGTGCAGCCAGAATGACTTTATCATCTTCATTGGTTTGGAAGGTGGTTCTAGCAAGCATTGATAACGCTTCGCCTTCTGGCGCCACATATTCAATACAGTACTCACGGCTACCGTCTTCATTATCAGTAAATGTAGTTGTATCTGACACAGTATCTATCACGTTACTGATTAAGCGTTGGTAAGTAATACTAATGCTGATATCGCCAGCAGCTAACATTTCAGCAGTGTTTAACAGTGTTGCTGTCTCACCTTCAGTGTTGAAAAGTGAGTAAGTTGAACAAGAAGATAAGCCATCTTCAGCTGCAACAACTTCTGACATTACTGAGTAATGCACTTCATTGACTTCAACTTGTGTCGGGAACTTTGTGTGTAAACGACGGAAATCAGTGTCTGCAGCGAATGCATTCATGTCTACATATTCGTTCATACCAGCTGCTTGGTGACAATCAGAACACGTTGTTTCTGAGTAAGTCATTGTCACAGGTTCAGCATGACAAGTGTAACAGTTACTACCTTCGAAACCTTTTTCAAAGTTCATGTGATTGATATGACCAATCTTTTGCATGGTGTTGGTAGCATACCCGCCATCATCTTTAGTCACGTTTCCGTGGCAAGTCATACAACCGCCAAGGAAGTCAGCTTCGCCATCTGTGTTGATCGCCGTATAGTGAGGGTGCTTAGTACCAAACTCAGCGTAATCTACGTGACACTCATAACATGCAGCAGTACTAGTCGTGTGAATACCTGCAGTCTTATCAACCACAATGTAACTAGACTTAGCAATGTTTTCACCGCCACCAACAGCTAAACGAATAATACCTTCTGAAGCAGCATTGATGTTTTCGATTGGAGCCACGAACTCATAATGCCCATCAGCAACTTCAGTTAAGCTAGCGCCTTCAGTTTCATCGCTAGCACTACCACCAAGAATTGTGCCTTCAAAATCATCACGGCTGCGAGCAATACCTTTGTCGGTCAATTCAGCAAACTCAACGCTTGCCTTCTCAAGACCAGAAATTAACACACCTTCTTCATCGGTAATTTCAAAATCAAATTTAACCATACCTTCTTCTAAAGTGTGGTTAAATATTTCAACATTGGTGACTGTTGAGGTTTCTACAACAGGTGGGGTAGGTCCTGGACCTGGTTCACCTGGTGCACCGTCTTTGCCATCACTACCACAACCCGCAATCCCCATTGCTGCTGCGATAACAAATGCTAATTTGCTTTTCGTTAAATGTTTCATCATCATCACTCCGATTGTTAGTACCACTTAATGGGTACGGAGCGCATACTAAGTAGGTAGCATGCAGGAATGAGTGATTAAGTTCACGAATAAACAGTAACCTAACAATAACGATGTTATTTAAAGTTAAAGTTTGAACCCGATCTCATTAAGCATTTACTTATATTAATAATTAAAACCTAAGCGCTAACTTAACAAACAAAAAGCAACAAACTAGGTTACAGGGTGTATCAGTAATTTAGACAAGCCTACTATTGATAACTAAATGACACAGAAGCATAAAAAAGGCCCTTCAAGGGCCTTTGTGGTTTATAAGGGACAATCAAAGCTTATGAACAGCAATCTCGTTTTATGTTCATTTTAGGCAGTTTATCCCAAACGACTTTTGCCATTAGTACCGCTAACACAATGCCAGAACTTAGCACTAACCAGTGAGGGAGTAATTCATGGTGTTCACCAATTTGCGGCATCACTACAAAGCCAAACTCAGCCACAAGATAGTTAACCAATATCCCTGCAACCAAAGCCACACCTAATACGCCGCCTAAGTAGCCAAACAAGGCGCGTTTACCTAACTCTTTTGCAACCACACCTAATGTGGCGATATTAGTCGCAGGCCCTGCCATCATGAATACTAAGACCGCACCCGGTGATACCCCTGCTAATAACAAACCAGCAGCAATAGGTGTTGATGCGGTGGCGCAGATATACATAGGCACTGAAATTAACACCATGACTAGCATAGCGAGAATGCCATCACCCCATTTTGCTAAAAAGTCAGTCGGCACATAGGTTTGTACTAACGCAGCAAAGAATAATCCGACTAATAACCACAACGTCGTATCTCGCACTAAATCGGTTGCGGCATACTTAAGTCCAGTGAAGATACGAGACAGAATAGTTTCTTGTTTAAGCTCTGTCGCCATGTCTTGGGTTGATGCACAGCAGCTTTCTTCACTGGCAGCAGACGTTGTCTCACTTGAACAACAACTACTTGTCTGTTCTTTAGCGGCCTCTGACTTGCTTGAACAGCAACTTATAGCCTCAGCCTTAACGGATTCAGATTTACTCGCACAACAACTCGACGCCTCAGCCTTAACGGATTCAGACTTGCTCGCACAACAACTCGACGCCTCAGCCTTAACGGATTCAGATTTGCTCGCACAACAACTCGCTGCCTCAGCCTTAACGGATTCAGACTTGCTCGAGCAACAACTCGCTGCCTCAGCCTTAACGGATTCAGATTTACTCGCACAACAACTACTGGCTTTAGCGACTGGCACTGATTTTACAACAGCGGCACTCATTGGCTGCATCACTGATGCATTAGCAGCAGGCTTCATCGTCATCGCTGTTGTAGTTGCGGTATTAGTTGCTGTATTAGTAGCAGCATCGTCTTTAACTTCGCTGACGACCTTACCATCGTCATCATCACGACCGACTAATAAACCCGCCACAATGG
The DNA here is from genome assembly GCF_030548765.1 of Shewanella sp. 3_MG-2023. Lineage (NCBI taxonomy): Bacteria > Pseudomonadati > Pseudomonadota > Gammaproteobacteria > Alteromonadales > Shewanellaceae > Shewanella > Shewanella sp. 3_MG-2023. The sequence goes on from NZ_JAUOSH010000011.1 coordinate 48,854, forward strand.
CGCTGGTGATCGCCGCTATCGGACGCACAATGGCCATAAATGGCCCTAACAACACATAAGATACCGTAACCGAATCCACCCCAGTTTCAGGCGTTGATACTAAAAATGAGGTTGTAGCCGCTTTTGATGCGCCAGAGCGACGCAAACCCACTGCAGCAGGAATAACCCCGCAAGAACATAAAGGTAACGGCGCGCCAATCACAGCTGCTTTAACTACTGTTTTTAAGCCGTGACCACCAAGTTGTTTTTGCATCCATGCCATGGGCACAAAGACTTTCAACAAACCGGCCAACACTAAGCCTAATAATAGCCACGGAGCGGACTCTAAAAATAACTCTAAAAAATTGCTTAATAACATAATGCGCTCCTAACCTTGAGGCTGCTTTGCTGTATGACGTTGCTGTTCAGCTTTTGGATTTAATTCTTTATCTGTTGACTCTAATGCTTCTAAAATTGAGCAATGTTCAGCGCTTTCAGGGCCGCCGCAACAGGCCGCTGATAATTTGCCCAATGAGTTAGCAAAATTGGCGAGCTCGGCCATCTTGTCTTGTACTTGTTTAAGCTTTGAGTCCACCAGCCCTTTTACATCGGCACATGCCCAGTTGGATTTATCTAATTCAATGGATAACAACTCGGCAATGTCATTCAAACTAAAGCCCACCGCTTTGGCGCGAATAATAAAACCTAACTTGGCAGTATCATCCTCATTATAAAGTCGATAGCCCGCATCAGAGCGGCTAGAGGGCGCTAATAAACCGTGTTTTTCATAAAACCGCAGCGTGTCAGCTTTAACATTAAACAGCGCCGCGACTTCACCTATTCGATACATAAATTCACCATGAGTAAGATAAACATTCTGATGCAAAACACAGATAATCATTACGAGTATAAGTATTACTATAAACCTTAGAGTTAAATCCAAGGTCAAGGCTTTTATAGAATAAAATTTTGTGAGTAACTTTGTTCTTATTTCAATATTGTGAAATCGCGCAGAAAAAACACCCTATATGGTGCTTTTGCGATAAAATGCGCGCGCCCTGTCTATAGGCAGCAACCCCCTAACAAGTAAAAACATTAAGGGAATTTTGCAAAGCAGAGCCATGTCGATGTCTGCTCTGTTTTGCCAAACTTCCTTAAAATAAATAGTGGACACTGTACCTACATGAATACTGTCAGACCTATTCGTCGCGCACTGCTAAGTGTATCTGATAAAACTGGAATGCTTGAGTTTGCTAAAGCACTTCACGAGCAAGGCGTAGAACTACTTTCTACAGGCGGAACAGCCAAATTACTTGCTGACAATAATATTCCTGTCACTGAAGTATCTGACTATACCGGTCACCCTGAAATCATGGATGGTCGTGTTAAAACATTGCATCCAAAAGTACACGGCGGCATCTTAGCCCGTCGCGGTATTGATGAAATCGTAATGGAACAAAATGCCATTAAACCCATCGATTTAGTTGCGGTTAACCTTTACCCATTTGCTTCTACTGTGGCAAAAGAAGGTTGTACGTTAGCTGACGCCGTTGAGAACATCGATATCGGTGGCCCGACCATGGTACGTTCTACTGCGAAAAACCATAAAGACACCACTATTGTTGTTAACGCCAGTGACTACGATCGCGTGATTACAGAGATGCAAGCAAACAACGGCAGCACCACCTTAGAAACACGTTTTGATTTAGCCATTGCCGCATTCGAACACACTGCCGCTTACGACGGTATGATTGCTAACTACTTCGGCACTATGGTGCCTGCACACAGTAAAGATGAGTGCCACGAAGATTCTAGCTTCCCACGCACGTTCAATACTCAGCTGATCAAAAAACAAGATTTACGCTACGGCGAAAACAGCCATCAAAAAGCGGCTTTCTATGTTGATAGCAACATTGATGAAGCATCGGTTGCAAGTGCAACACAATTGCAAGGTAAAGCCCTGTCATACAACAACATTGCAGATACTGATGCTGCGCTAGAGTGTGTGAAAGAATTTGAAGGCCCAGCTTGTGTCATCGTAAAACATGCTAACCCTTGTGGTGTGGCCTTAGGTAACACGATCCTTGAAGCTTACGATCGCGCATTCAAAACTGACCCAACATCAGCTTTTGGTGGCATCATCGCCTTTAACCAAGAATTAGATGCTGACACCGCGAAAGCCATTGTTGATCGTCAATTTGTTGAAGTGATCATTGCCCCTAAAGTTAGTGCGGCAGCACGCGACATCGTTGCCGCTAAAGCCAACGTGCGATTACTCGAATGTGGTCAGTGGAATACTAAAACCACTACTCAAGATTTCAAACGTGTTAACGGCGGCTTATTAGTTCAAGACCGCGACCAAGGCATGGTTGATGTGGCTGACGTTAAAGTGGTATCAAAAGTGCAACCAACCGCCGAGCAGCTAACTGACTTAATGTTCTGCTGGAAAGTGGCTAAGTTCGTTAAATCTAACGCGATTGTTTACGCAAAAGATGGCATGACTATCGGCGTCGGCGCAGGCCAAATGAGCCGCGTTTACTCAGCAAAAGTTGCAGGCATTAAAGCGGCAGACGAAGGTTTAGTGGTTGAAGGGTCAGTGATGGCATCAGATGCCTTCTTCCCATTCCGTGACGGTATCGATGCAGCAGCTGCGGCTGGTATCAGCTGCATCATTCAGCCAGGCGGTTCAATCCGTGATGAAGAAATCATTGCAGCGGCAGATGAGCACGGCATTGCCATGGTATTTACTGGCATGCGTCACTTCCGTCACTAAAACGCCAACACCAATGACTTAACTTAAGTCATTGGTGTTTTATAATTTAGTTTTTATCATATTAGAGCAAGCCATTGTTTCAAGTTCAATGAAAACACGCGGAGCTTATAAGCATAAGTGAGCATGTTTGAAGCAGAAATTGAGACCATGGCGCAGCTATAAGAGGATTAAAAGATGCAAGTATTTGTTATTGGTGGCGGCGGACGCGAACATGCGTTAGCTTGGAAAGCAGCACAATCACCACAAGTTGACACAGTATTTGTTGCACCAGGTAATGCTGGTACAGCCTTAGAGCCAAAACTAGAAAACATCGACATTAAGGTTGAAGCAATTTCAGAGCTGGTTAAATTTGCTCAAGATAATAAAATTGAACTCACCATTGTTGGCCCAGAAGTACCATTAGCACTTGGCGTAGTGGATGCCTTTAACGAAGCAGGTTTGCCTATCTTTGGTCCAACTCAAGGCGCTGCACAGCTTGAGTCTTCAAAAGCCTTCACTAAAGACTTTTTAGCACGTCATAACATCCCAACAGCTGACTACTCAAACTTCACTGAAATTGAAGCAGCAAAAGCTTACTCAGTTGAGTTAACCAACAAAACAGGTTTCCCTGTGGTGATTAAAGCTGACGGCTTAGCAGCGGGTAAAGGCGTGATTATCGCGGCAGACCAAACTGAAGCTGACGCCGCAATCGAAGACATGCTAGCAGGTAACAAGTTTGGTGAAGCAGGTTCACGGGTTGTTATCGAAGAATTTTTAAAAGGTGAAGAAGCCAGCTTTATCGTAATGGTAGATGGTAAAAACATTTTAGCAATGGCCACCAGCCAAGACCATAAAGCCCGTGATAACGGCGATAACGGCCCTAACACTGGCGGCATGGGTGCATATTCACCTGCACCAGTAGTGACCCAAGTTGTTCACGACTGGACCATTGCTAATGTTATCCGCCCAACGGTCGACGGCATGGCAGCAGAAGGCAATGTTTACACCGGCTTCTTATACGCAGGCTTAATGATTTCTCCAGATGGCAGCGCAAAAGTACTTGAGTACAACTGCCGCTTTGGCGACCCAGAAACGCAGCCAATCATGATGCGTCTGCAATCAGACTTAGTTGAGCTTTGTCTAGCCGCTACCCGGGGTGAGTTAGATAAAGTGACTGCTGAATTTGATTCACGCGCAGCAGTCGGTGTTGTACTTGCAGCAGGCGGTTACCCAGATGCTTACCGTAAAGCTGACGTGATTGACGGTTTATCATTAGGTGATAACAACGCCAAAGTATTCCACGCTGGCACCGCCATGAAAGACGGCCATGTTGTCACTGCAGGCGGCCGCGTATTATGTGCCACAGCACTAGGTAACACTGTGACAGAAGCACAAGCTAGCGCATACAAGCTAGTCGATGCTATCCACTGGGATGACGTCTACTTCCGCACTGATATTGCCTACCGCGCTATCGCACGTGAGCAAGATAAAGGTTAATTTTTTTAGCCTAATGCTGAATTAAAAAAATCCCTGTGATGGCAACTAATGCCAAAAGTCACAGGGATTTTTGTTTTAGCGTTCAAAATTCAATTCCATTAAAGTATTAGGAGCTTATTAAACTATTTATCTTCCTTTACTAAAGGCACCGCCGAGTGTTTGCTTAAATTCAAAATCAACACCCCAACCAGTATGGCAATAACAATCGAGATTAAACGGGTAAATTCAGACGACAGTGAATCTGCCGCTTGGTGCTTAATGATTTGATACGTTAATACGATAAAATTAGTAAACAATAACTGGTAAATACTAAAGCGACATTGTCGACGAATGCCAAAGCAAGCTAACTGCAGCCCGCAAAATAACGTCACCCCAATTAACATCCAAGTTGAAACCCCAAAGGCAAACAGTAGCATCACAGGTAAGGTAAATAAGATCCCAGTGGCGGTGGTGACAATTTTATTCTGGCTATAAATACGATGATCATTCGCGATAGGAATTTTAATCAAACTGCCAATGGTGATGGCAATCAGCATGGTTTGCGTACTGCCAATACTGATAAGTACCACCAGCGTAATACACATGGCGGTGGCTTTAAACATGATAAGCCCAATGTTAGTTTGCGCCCCTTCTTTAACGGTTTCATCCATTAAAATATCTTGCTCATCACCTGGGAATAATAAAAAACTGATGTAGGTGATAACGATGGCAATTAAAAAGGCTTCAAACATCAACCAAGGTAACACGTCCACTGGCGCACCCATTTGGAAATTCATCACTGTCATGATAATCACCACCATTAAGGCTAAGGTGGCAAGCATATCTTTAGGATCGTGATGACTGCGGTAAAAGCACCAAAAAAATAATCCCCAGCAAAATAGCGCATAACCTGTGGGAGTGTCTTTTAACACCCCAGCAAGAAACACCAATATAAAGCTAAGAAAGAATAATATGATAAGCAGTTTAAGTAACATACTCATAGGCGGCTTTGATGGCATGATGGTTAAAAATATCACCACAAACATCGGCGCTAAAATAGGCATAGCCGCCCCAGAGTATTGCAAATAAAACAGCAAAAAGACCGGGAAAAATACCAGCCTGATGATCGGATTCACCGCATTACGAAACATAGGTCCACACGCTCACAACTCGGATCCAAATTTTAGCTAACCATTCGCCAAAGCTGCTTTGCTCTGTAAAAAAGGCAACGGTAGCTTGGGAGCCATAACGAATGTTTTGCGGTATATCATCGTTTTCAAAAACAATGTTAACCGGATAACGCTGGGCATTTAACGAAGTGGTATCTGCGGTTAAAAAGCCTGTTGCTTGGTCAATATTATTACTGCCACCAGTCCCCCAACCTATGCTATCGACTTTGCCATTCAACACCCTCCCTGGCAGTGCATCGAGCACAATTTCAACTCGTTGCCCCTCACGAATATGCTCTAGAGAGTTTTCTCTAACCAGTGCTGAAATCCAAATACCGCGGGGATCAATAAAGGTCAGCATCGGCGTGCCAACCGTGGCTCTTTGCCCTAGAGTAAGTTGTAAATTGGTCACGACACCTTGTGAAGGCGCAATCACTTCGGTGCGCTGTAAGTCTAGCTGCGCTTGCTCAAGGTTGGCCATGGCCGCCAATAACTGCGGGTTATTTTCACCCTGTGGGCCTAAATTTTGTTTGGCTTGTACTAATGAGGCTTCTGCGGCGCTATAACTGGCTTGGGTTCGATCTCGAGACTCAATGGCATTGTCTAAATCAGATTGGCTTAATACCCCCTGCGCTGCTAACTCGGTGATCCTTACCGCTTGCTCTTTGGCGTTATTGCGGGCTGCTAACGCATCAATCACATTCGCTTGAGCAACTTCAACTGCTGCAGTATTGGCGCCAATACTTTGCCCTGTGATAGCAAGGTTAGCTTGGGCTGACTGTAAGGCAATTTGATAGTTGCGTGGGTCGATTTTAAACAGCACCTCACCCGCTTCTACCACTTGGTTATTTTTGACATTAACATCAACGATATTACCAGCCACTTGGCTGGCAACTCTCACCAAATAGGAATGGACTCTCGCATCGCCTGTCATAGGGGTGACTCTATCGGCCCATAGGCTATACAACCACACAAACAGGATCACGCCGATAATATAAAAACTTAACTTACGAGATGATTTTTCCGCTGCGGACATGGCATTAACTCTCTTACTGATGATGAAATAGTGCTGAAATAGTGCTGAAACTGAACTCTAAGCTCTCAATAATACAGTCTAGGATATAAGCAAAAATACACATACAAGTATTTGTAAGAATGATAAAAATTTATTCATACAAAGACTATTTATTCAAACAAAGGCTAAGGTTTCGATAATAACTACATTATAAATTTTACATAGTTATTCACTTTTATTAGCCTAAGCGAATAGCTATTTTACTGAGTTAACTTAATAGTCACAATCGCCTCATCAGCTCCAAAGAGCCACATTTTTTATCACTGCTGGTCATTGCCATAAAACATCGACTTACCCCTTAGACCTATGGCAGGATGTCACCCTGTCACAAGTTAATAACAAATAATACTGACAGCGCAACAGCCAGCATAAATATAAAAAATCTCATCACACCCCAAAAAAATAATAATAGAGATCACTCAATGTCTGATAAGCAAAAGCTAAACAAACACAAACAGCCCAGTTTGCTCGATGCCCTTGCACCCGTCTTTGCCCTCATCGCAATGCTAGGCACTGCGGTGTATCTTTTCTCTTCAGATAGTTCTTCTGGTGCAAATCAAATTGCCCTCATCCTAGCGGCCTGTATTGCCATTCTTATCGGTTATAAAAATGGTTATAGCTGGAATGAAATGGAGCGCGGCATCATTAAAAGTATTGGTGTTGCCACTGGCGCCTTGTTAATTCTATTTACCGTGGGCTCGCTTATCGGTACTTGGATACTTGCGGGTACTGTGCCGACAATGATTTATTACGGTATGCAGATCCTGCATCCACAATACTTTTATGCCGCTAGTTGTATTTTATGTGCTGTGGTGGCTATCAGTATTGGTAGCTCTTGGACTGTAGCGGGCACGCTCGGTATTGCCTTAATTGGTATTGCATCCGCTATGGGATTAGATATTAATATCACCGCAGGTGCGATTATTAGTGGCGCCTATTTTGGCGATAAAATGTCACCGCTTTCAGATACTACTAATCTCGCCCCCGCTGTTGCTGGCGCTGATATTTTTAGCCACATCAAATATATGACTTGGACTACCGTCCCCAGCATTATCATTGCGCTAATAGTCTTCACCGTTTTAGGGCTATCAGCCGATGTTGCTAGCTTCAATTCAGATCTTGATAGCACCCTGTTGCTCCTCGAAGCAACTTATCAACCTGGCCTGCATCTGCTTATTCCTTTATTAGTGGTGTTATTTTTTGCTAACAAAAAAATGCCAGCCTTTCCTACCGTAATTCTAGGGACGATTGCTGGGGCTATTTGTGCGGCGATTTTCCAATTTGATAATGTGGTCAGCTACGTTAATGAGGACAACTTATTACCGATAGTAGCACTCATTAAAGGTATTTGGATTGCGATGTTTGATGGTTATGTGGCCACCACAGGTGACACGGTTTTAGATAACTTATTAAGCCGCGGCGGCATGAGCAGCATGGTCACCACGGTTTGGTTAATCCTCTGCGCCATGACATTTGGCGGCGTGATGGAAGTGACAGGATCATTATCGCGCTTACTGGAAAGTATCTTAAGTTTAGTGACGGGGACTAGCAGCTTAATTATCACCACTTTGGGAGTTTGTATCGGCGCAAATATTATTACTGCCGATCAATATATTGCCATTGTACTGCCCGGTAGAATGCTAAAAATTGAATATCAAAAACGCAAGTTGGCGCCAGTTAATCTAAGCCGTACTCTAGAAGATTCAGCTACAGTAACTAGCCCACTTATCCCGTGGAATACCTGCGGCGCTTTCATGGCCAGTACCTTAGGCGTAGCAACCATTGCTTATTTGCCTTATGCAATCTTTAACCTAGTTTGCCCATTCATCAGTGCATCCTATGCGTATTTCAATATCAAAATACAACCGCTAGATGAATCACTGCAACTCACAGAAGGTTTATAAATTTCAAAAATACGGACTTAGCCTGCTGCTATATAAGTGACTATATAAATGACTATATAAGCTGTTATCCAAAACGGTCTTTCAACCAGCCATAATGATAGTAACCCCATTGCCCTATTCGCCTTGCTTTAGCAAAGGGCAAACGGGGTAATGGGTTTTGATAAAGTGGTAAATTAGCAATTTCAGTTGGTGTTTCACCGGCAATACTTTGGGCTAATCGAAAAGCCGCTTGTGCACTAAAAGACACCCCAGCGCCGCAATAACCTAAGCTGTAACCCACGCCGTTTTTCTCAACTACATGGGGCATATCATCCATTGATGCCGCTATCCAGCCCGTCCAGTTATAGGCCACTTTTTTAGTCGCTAATGCAGGAAAGCATTTATTCATGGCCAGCTTGAGTCGCTGACCATAAATCGGATCTGCAGCGTCTTTCCCCCACACAGCGCCGCGGCCGCCAAACAGTAATCGATTATCAGGCAGTAACCTGAAGTAATATTTTAAAATGCGGGTGTCCATGGTTACTTGATGGCTAAATAGACCAGCGGCTTGCAGCTCATCAGCACTAAGTGGCTCAGTGACGATAATATTACTGAGTATTGGCAAAAACTTTTCATCAATGCGGTGATTAAACGCTTTGGGCGTATAGCCATTGGCGGCCACTATCACTTTATTTGCGCTTAACTCACCATGCTCAGTGAACAGACGGTGCTTGCCATTTTCCTCGATCCAGTCAAGCACGCATGAGCTTTCAGATAGGGTGACACCTTGATGCTCAACCATTGATTTATAGCCCAGCAATAACTTTAGCGGGTTTACCCCAAAGCCATCACTTAATCGCAGTGCGCCATAGGCTTGGTGATGATTTAAATAATCTCGGCGAAAGTCTGCAGCATTAATAAATTGCGCATGCTGATCCATATTTGTAGAGCCTGCTGACGAGGGTGATTTACTGTCTAATGGTGAAGGTATTAAATGCTGCTGAATAAAGTCAGCGGCTGTTTTAAGCTGCTGCAACGCCTTAGGGTTATGCGCCACCTTTAAGTAGCCTTTCTCCTGCGGATCACACTCTATATTGTATTTATGAATTAGTGATTCAACGCGCTCGACAGCTTGGCTAAACTCGCCATAAATGGCTTTAGTGGTGGCTAAATCCCAACGTTTTGCCATAGCGGCATAGCCCAACCTGCCCGAGCCCTTTAATACAAAACCTGCATTACGGGCGCTGGCACCAAAACCCACTTGGTTTGCCTCTAATACATGGCAATCTATATGGTATTTACTGGCGAGATAATATGCCGTCAGTAATCCTGTATAACCGCCGCCAATTATCGCGACATCCGTTTGCTGATGACCACTTAGGTGAGGTAAGCGTGGCGGCAAAGCTTGGGTACTTGCCCAATAGCTATTGGCCAGTGGTTGTGAAGCAGCATTCGGGGTTATTAAAGGATCATACATAGCAGCGGCTCTTTTTATTTTGGTTATATGAGTGCAAATGCGGGCACTAAAATCTGCAATAAAGCCTTTTGATAACGTCTCTCTATAAATGGTTAGCTAAATTCAATCACCATTTCACAAGCTGTGCAGTGGCAATCATCGCCGCAAAGCACACAAAGATAATCGCTACCGTCTACTTTTTGGTTCCAACGGCTCGGATGTTGTTTAATTAATTGCCCACCAGCATGAGTAAAGTAACCTACCGCCGAGTTATTTGGGCTTTGTTGCCATAAGTGACTCACCCCCGCTTTGGCGCCCTGTTGCTTAACAGCCGCAATAGACGCTTGCAGTAATTTAGAACCAATCCCCTGACCGCGATATGCTTCTGCTACTGTATTACATTTGAAATAACACATATTTTCAGCAGTAACAGGCCACTTTTCAGGAGTACACCATTGATCAACTGGCCACTTCCCAGCGGCATAAGTCAGCCTAAAACCGACAATATTAGCCGTCGAATTATGGGTATTTTTAGTTGGTGATAATTGTTCACTTTCTGCGATGAAGTGAGCATTGATATTATTTTTTATACCCATTCGATAAATTTTTTCAAGCGAAGATAGATTTAAATACCCTTCACCATGAACCAAGTTTCCGAGTTCAATAACTTGTTGAAAATCATCAGGAGTTAAGCTTCTTATCATTATTATATTGACTCCAGGTTGTCTTAATATATCGCCAAGATAGCACAATTATTTAGCAAAAATAACGATGTTAAACTTTTGTGATAATTTGGCGATAACACAGTGAGATCCCTTTGGCAGAATCGATTGCAATTAAACAAAAGGAGCTCCGTTATGAAATCATCTGTATTAAAACCTATCGCACAAAAAGCAAGCTTACTGACTTGTGGACTCATCGCCGCTGGCCTGTTCAGTATGTCAGCTAATGCTGCTGAAGTTGAAATCAGTGTTGTTAACCTAACCCACGGTAATCACTTCACGCCATTGTTTATTGCAGCACACGATGCTGACAGTCACCTATTCCAAGTAGGCGAAATGGCTACACCAGCATTACAAAAAATGGCCGAGGGCGGTGATATTGCTGATTTAGATGCCGCAGTTATGGGCGCAGGTGGCGTGACTGTTACCAACCCAGCCATGGGTTTATTAGCCCCCGGTGCTAATGTCAGTGATGTCATGCTTGATTCAATGGAAATGACGCACCTTTCTATCGTTGCTATGGTACTACCAACCAATGATGCCTTTATGGGGTTAGATGGCTGGGAGATCCCGACTGAGGCGGGTACTTACACAGTTTATGTAAACGCCTATGATGCGGGTACTGAAGCCAATGATGAAGTGATTAATGGCGGCGGAATGTCCGGCGTTGCAGGTATTCCAGCAGCGCCAGGTGGTGACGGAGGTATGAATGGTACTGGTGTTATGGATGGCGCTACTAATGGTTATGTCCACACTCACCCAGGTGTGCTTGGTGATACTGATCCAGCCGGCGGCGCCAGTGATTTAGACAGCCGAATTCATCGCTGGTTAAACCCTGTTGCGAAAGTTGTTGTTACCGTTAAATAAGGGGCATGTGATGAAATATCCAATCAAAAATATCAATAAATATAGCCTGAGTGCTGCAGCATTAATTGCTGTGCTGGGCTTAAGTGGCTGTTCAGACAATAACAACTCACCGTCTCCTGAGCCGACTCCAACCCCAACGCCCGATACGGTAATGCAAACCTATAGCGTCACAGTGACAAACTTAACGGCTAATCAACCCATGTCACCGATTGCAATTGCCGTTCATAGCAATGATGTGATGTTATGGCAAGCAGGCGAAAGCGCAAATGTCGCCCTAGAGAAAATTGCTGAAGGCGGCGATTCAAGTGATGTAGCGGCTATTGAGGGTATCGAGGTTACGGCCAGTGGCGCTGGTATATTGATGCCAGGCATGTCAGAAACCATCACAATTACTTTAGATGAAGCCGATGTTGCCAACCTTACCGTAGCAACCATGCTGGTAAACACCAACGATGCCTTTACTGGATTAAACAGTTACGACATTTCGATGTTAGCAGTCGACACTATGGTCGCTATGAAAGGCATGGTTTACGACGCTGGCACTGAAGCTAATACAGAAGAAAAAGGTACCATGCCCGGACCTGCTGATGGCGGAGAGGGGTTTAATGAAACCCGTGATGATGTTGATTTTGTTCATATTCATCCAGGCGTGATCACCATGTATGACGGTTTAATGGACTCAGTCCTAACGCCATCACACCGTTTTGATAATCCGGCAATAGCCATATCAATCAGCCGCACACAATAGCAAGCATCAGCCTTTATGATTAAAAACCAAACAAGCTGAAAGTTTATCCGCCCATCTCAGGTCTGCTGGATAAGGACCTGAAATGGGAAATTCTGGATGAATGATTCTAATAAGCACCATCAGCACCAAATCAAGCCACATATTTTGTTGGTTGAAGATGAGCAAGATTTGGCAAGGCTCATCATGCTAAATCTAACCGCACTAAATTATGAGGTGTTTCATGCCACCACATTAAGCCAAGCGCTTAACATCATTAAATCTAGTGTAATAGATTTGATTTTGATGGACCGTATGCTACCAGATGGCGATGGCATTATGTTGTGCCAGCAACTTCGTGAAGCTGACAACTCGGTTGCTGTGATGATGCTAACTGCCAAAGATTCAGAAGCCGATATTGTATTGGGCCTTGAAGCCGGTGCTGATGATTACTTAGTCAAACCCTTTAGTGTGCTGGAGCTACGAGCGCGAGTAAAAGCCATGCTTAGGCGTAGTAAAACTCAACAAATCAGCTCTGAGCAACTGCAGTTTAATGGCGTTACCATTAACGCAGCAACCCGTGAGGTCATTACCAATGACTGCCCGTTGGAATTAACCGCTAGAGAATTTGATCTGTTGCTGTTTATGGCCAAGCATCCACTACAAGTATTTAGCCGAATGCAATTATTAGAGGCAGTGTGGGGTTACAACTATGACGGTTATGAGCATACGATTAACAGTCACATTAATCGCTTACGCAATAAACTCGCCCACAGCCCTGGGCATCCAGAATTAGTCAAAACCGTTTGGGGTGTAGGCTATAAGTTCTCTCCACCATCAGCAACTTAGCTGATATTCGTTTTAAGCATGTTATTTTTAAAGTGTATATGGGTCTCTAATGAACCGCTTATTTAACCGACTATTCTTATCTGCCACTTTAATGGTGTTGCTACTTTTTGTAGCCCTGTGGCAATGGTTACAACTCAACCATGAATTTAGCCGTAATCAAATTCAGCAATCATTACACTTACAACTTGCTGAACATATGGCGCACATTAATCCGTTATTGTCACAAGGGATTACCTCAGATGCAGCGCTAAAAGAAGCATTTCACGACTTTATGCTGCTGGGCCCAAGTTTTGAAATTTATACCTTAGATCCACAAGGTCGTGTCATTGCTTACGATGCCAAAGAAGAGAAAATCAAAACCACTCGAGTAAATTTAGCCAAGATAAAGCAATTTATTGCAGGTCGAGACCTACCGATTTTAGGCACAGATCCCCGCTCAAAAAAAACAGAAAAAATCTTTTCCGTCAGCCCGCTCATCACTACTGACGGGCTTCACAGTGGATACTTATATGTCATCATCGGCGGCGAAGATTATGATAGCTGGCAAGCACTAATAAACTCAGAAAATCAGCCCAAGCTTTGGGGCGCTACCATTGGCTTTTGGATTATTTTTGCACTGATGTTATTTGTGCTATTGCTGGGCTTTTTTACCCAACCAATTAAAAAATTAGCTAGCGATCTCAACCAATTAAAAGATTCGCCATTAAGCGGCACACTGGCTTTGCCTAACCGTTACAATGGCAGCGAAGAAATCAGAGTCCTCAGTGACAATATTAATCATTTACTGCATAAAATCAGCCAACAACACCAACAAGTCAAACGCCAACAACAAGCCAAACATGACTTCTTACTGCATTTGTCCCATGACTTAAAAACCCCACTCACCTCTTTGCTGGGATATATCGATACCTGGCTACTATTACCGCCAGCAGAGCGCCAACCAGAATTAATTGAGTACGCCGCTAATTCAGGGCAAAACTTACAGCAGTTACTGGCACAATTACTTGAATTAGCAGCACTGGAAAATGGTCAAATCAGTGCCCAAATAAGTCAAATTAATTTGCGAGAGGTATTACTGGATTTAAAACAAACTTTTGCACCCAGAGCGCAAAAACTTGGAATACTCTTAGACTTTAATATTGCCGATGAGCTGCAAGTGTATACCGACCCACAATTAATGCGTCGAATATTAAATAATCTTGTAGATAATGCCCTGAGATACACCCCAAAAGGTGGCACCATCAAGGTATACAGCGAAAGCTTAAATGGTCAAAGCTGGTTAGCCGTTAAAGATACTGGCGCAGGCATGCATAAGCATGAAGTCGAAGCCTTAAAACAATTATCCATGCAGCAGTTATCATTTGAGCCCAATCAAACATTGCCACAGTTGGGTGTTGGTTTAGCCATAGTGCGCCAATTGCTTGGACTCCTAAAGTGCCGTATTGATATTAAAAGCACTCCCGGCAAAGGAAGCCGTTTTATGATTGAACTAGCCACACACTAAATTAGACAAACACTAAAAATAACAAAGCCACCTATAATTAAGGTGACTTTGAGGGTCATAACTGAACACGCCCCTTTAGAGGGAGCGCCTATATTCAGCTACAGAAATAGCTATTAACTTTAGATAGATTGATAAAGTTTTTTAATTTTGTGGAAGAAAAGACTCACAAAACCAGCAGCTAAACTGCCCCACATTAATAATACTGCCGCAACAGTCACAAATTGCCCCATATAATAATCGGCATTAGCCACATAAATGTAATGGGTACCTGGTAGTAGCGCAGCAAATACAGCAAAGAACATTAAAGCAACAATAATTTGAATTTTCATAATTAACTCTTTTTGGCAAAGGCTACTAGTTTTTGCCTCTGTTTCATCATGAAACAAAGCTAGTTAGCTAAATAATACTTAATTCTCAGAATGACGATAAAGTATCAAATAAACCCCACTAAGAGTTTTGTTAAGATCACAATTTAGAATATTCAATTGTCACTTTGTGATAGAGAGCACTCATTACCATTAAAACTATGATGAATAAAATATGGTAAAGCTCAGTGGTCGAAAACGAATTAAAAAAAAGACGAGCATTGCTCGTCTTTTTTTGTGCGCATCATTATCAATTACTTATGATATTTCGCTGATAGCTCATGTACTGAGTTAATGAATGAACCAGCATGTTCTGGGTTAACATGTTGATGGATACCATGACCCAAGTTAAATACATGGCCAGTACCTTCACCGTAAGAAGATAGGATTTGATCCACTTCTTGATGAATACGCTCTGGTGAAGCATAAAGTACAGATGGGTCCATGTTGCCTTGCAGCGCCACTTTATGACCAACACGGCGACGTGCATCACCGATATCAACAGTCCAATCTAAACCGAGCGCATCACAACCAGTTTCAGCCATAGACTCTAACCATAATCCGCCACCTTTAGTGAACAAGGTAACAGGAACTTGGCGACCGTCAGCATGGCGAGTTAGGCCATCAACGATTTTTTGCATGTAACGTAATGAGAACTCACGGTAAGCGTGGTGAGATAACGCACCGCCCCATGAATCAAAGATCATTAACGACTGAGCACCGTTAGCAACTTGTGCATTTAGGTACAAGATAACTGAATCAGCTAACTTGTCTAAAAGCATGTGTAATGCTGCTGGCTCTTCGTAAGCCATTTTCTTAATTTTTTCGAATGTTTTGCTTGAACCACCTTCAACCATATAAGTGGCTAGCGTCCAAGGAGAACCAGAGAAACCAATTAACGGTACTTCGCCTTTTAGCTCGCGACGAATCGTGCTTACTGCACGCATCACGTAACCAAGTTCATCTTCTGGATCTGGAATGCAAAGCTTTTTAATCGAGTCAACGGTATCAGCTCGACGTTCAAAACGTGGACCCTCACCAGTTTCAAAGTATAAGCCTAAGCCCATTGCATCTGGAATGGTTAGAATGTCTGAAAATAAAATAGCTGCATCTAAATCATAACGACGTAATGGCTGTAAAGTCACTTCACAAGCCAAGTCTTGGTCTTTACAAAGCGACATGAAATCACCGGCTTGAGCACGGGTTGCTTTGTATTCTGGAAGGTAACGACCAGCTTGACGCATCATCCATACAGGCGTTCTGTCAACAGGCTGTTTTAGTAAAGCGCGTAAATAACGATCATTCTTTAATTCTGCCATTGGGCTTGATTCCTAAACATATATTGATATCCGCTGAACCGTAGTTTAGCGACTTAAGGTATTAATGTAACCAGTTCTGCTAAATTTATGTGAGCTGCCCCTCCTACTAGTATCAAAATTGCTAATATAAACGTTAATATGCTCACAAAAAGGGTGATTTTTGACTAGGTGTGAAGCTAACTCGACAAAAAAGTTGCACCTTCGCTGCACCTTTGATATAAAAAGTCTGCGCTAGCAAGAACAATCAAGAAGCACGATAAATCGAGCCCTTAAAAATCTATTTGCCCAGCGGTAGCATGCTATCGCTGGGCATTTTTCTTTAGATTACAATAACAAAGAATATTTCCCTCGTAACTCAGCCCATTCCTCTGGTCAATCCATTGCTTCTTTTGCAGAAAAGAGTTGATTAATCACTACTTTCTCTCATACATTAAGTGTTATGTATTGGTTACTAAATTGAGAATGATAATGCTGACAAAACTAGAAAAAGCCGAACAAAAATGGGGTGGCTCCAATAAGCTGGTTGATCAATGGCTGCAGCACCGCAGAGCATTACTGATCCAATACTTCAAAATTGCTGGCCTCGCCCCTTACTCAGTCCCTGCAAAAAGCTTACCTGAACTAGATACCGTTAAGCAGTTTTGCGCTCAATTAGTTGATTATGTCTCTGAAGGTCATTTTGAGGTATACGATCAATTGGTTAATGAGTGTGAAAAATCAGGTGAACAAAGTAAAGCCCGAGCACAACTGTTATTACCACAAATCAGTGAATCTACTGATGCCGCATTAGACTTCAATGACAAATATACTGAAGCAGATAGCGATTCTATGTTGCTAGAATTAGATAGCGATCTCTCTAATTTAGCTCAAGCAATGGAAGCGCGCTTTGCTTTGGAAGATGAGTTACTCGAGCAACTTCATCAGCATCATTCAAAAGTCAGCTAATGTGACTTATTACTTATTACTTATTACTTACCAAAGTAATTAGCAAAGCTAGCGGCTAACTGATTGATCTTGAGTCACAGACAAAGAAAGGCTCGATTTACTGATGCCATTTACTTGCGCCAGTTATCAGGTAGATCGACTTGGGACCATAAATCATGGCAAAGCGCTTGATGTTGATGCCAATTACCTTGTAGTAACCACCCCACCAAGGCATCACCGACTTGCGGATATGCAATAGGCTTGGGCGACGCCGCCTTTAACCATCGGGCTAACATTTTACTATCTAAGCTATCCATACTTTGTCCTGCAGCCAACAGCTCTAATGCTGCTACGTTTGATGATTGCTCAAATTGCCCCTGAAGCGGTTTAACTAGTAGCTTCTTACCTAATGTCATCGCCTCGCTGGCAAGCTCAAAACCTGCATTACCTATTACCCCACCACATTGCGACATGTGTTGTTTAAACCCACAGCGATCAAAGCTGAACCAATTAATATGATCTGGTAATGACTGCTTTGGCTTATTGCCATGGTAAACAAAAAATTGATAGTCAGGAAAAGGCCTTAAAAAAGCTGCTATCGCGTCGGCACTTTCAAAGGGTAAATACACCAAAATTTGATGACTGTGAGCACCACAACTTGGCTCAACTTCTACAAAGGGAGGTAAAATAGCAAAACCGAAATGATGCCAATGACAGCCTAATTTGATATCTGCAGGTGCAAAGTTGTTTAACAGTAATTCATCAAACCAGCTCATTCCCTGTTTAGGTACTGAGTATTGTAAGGACGCTTGATGACTGATCGCAATTGCGGTCACGCCCTGTTTTTTAGCAGCCCAAGCACTCACTGGCTCAAAGTCGTTTAACACTAAATCATAGCCGCTCAAATCAAGTTGTCTCACTTCAGACACAATGGGTGAAGTGATATTTCTTTTAATGGTTTTGCCAATGCTGACTCGCCCGTCTTCGGTAATAAAAGACATGCCCGTTCTAACTTGATAGTCTCCAAAACATTGCATATCAAAGTACTCATCTTTGGCGCGACCACTAAATAAAAAATCAACCTCGATATCAGTTTTACTTAACGCCTTTGCCATGACTCTGGCACGGCTAATATGGCCATTTCCCGTCCCTTGAACACCGTATAATATTTTCATGATTTACCTTGTTTAATGACCAATTTCAGCGCTATGACAAGCTAAATCAACGGCTCGGCTAAGATAACCACACCGACCCCCAACCCAATACCAGCAACAATATCCAATGGATAATGCACCCCAAGCGCTATTCGAGATAATCCAATCGCCACAGCCCAGGTCATTGCGATTGGCCACAATGCAGGAAAAGTCGAAGTGATAGCCATCGCCATAATAAAGGCCGCTGCAGTATGCCCCGATGGCAAACTAAATTTGTCTGATGCCTGAAAGCTGCTATCAAAGCCTGCAAAAGCGGCGCAAGGCCTAGTGCGGCGAATGGCATTTTTAAAGACAAAATATAACGGCAGTTCAATGATAAAACTCACTAACATCAAATTAAAAAACTGACTGCCTTGAGGATGTAAAAACAATAAACCTACCGCCATATACACGTAATAATGGCCATCCCCACTTGCTGAGATTCTTTTCGCTAAAGGGGTTAACTCATGAGTTCGACAAAAAGTAATAATGTGGCAAAACACAAACTTATCCAGTGCGCTAATCGTCATAGCCATACAAAATCCTTATAGTTCAATTGTTCAACCTTAATAAGAACTGTAAATAGGGCTAATGACGCTTAGATGACAAGCTATCGAAACTTTTATGACAATCATAACTTACTCAAAGGAGTCACCACAGACAGGGCAACAATGCAGTTAATCATATAAAAACAAGAACTAAGGCTAATAAAGGGCTTATCACAGCGATAAACAACAGCCGTTTAAGTCATCCCGCCTTAAGACCAAAGACTGAACAACTAACTGATTATCTTTATCAAGTGATGAATATCGCTGTTATTTTCATAAAAAGCTCATATAATTCATATATTATTGCTTTGATAACTGGCGAAAACCTCTGTGAATCGCTAACCCCAAGGAGTGTCACTATGGAATACAACACCTCAGAATTGTGTGATATGTATTTAGATGTCGTTGATGTAGTAGAACCAATGTTCAGTAATTACGGCGGTTGTAGCTCTTTTGGTGGTTCGATTAGTACCATCAAATGTTTTGAAGATAACGGCTTAATTGCTGATGCGCTGCAAGCAGAAGGCGAAGGTAAAGTCTTGTTAGTAGATGGTGGCGGTTCAATGCGCCGTGCATTAATTGATGCCTCGATTGCTGAAATCGCAGTGGCTAACAAGTGGGAAGGCATTATTGTTTACGGCTCAGTACGTGACGTTGACACCCTTGAAGAAATGGATATTGGTATTCAAGCATTAGCTTCAATCCCGATTGGCGCTGACACTAATGGCGTTGGTGAAGTTGAAATCCCAGTTAACTTTGGTGGGGTAACATTCCTGCCATGCGACCATATCTATGCTGACAATACTGGCGTTATCTTATCGCCAGAGCCATTAGATATCGAATAATCGATTGATATTGCTGGTTACATATTACCAGTTTAAATATCGACTAAAGCCAGCTATGCTGGCTTTTTTATGGCCTATTTTTAAGTCATAAGCTCTAAGTATTTGACTCTAGATATGTGGCTCGACATATTAGCCTTAAAGCTAACCCCAATTGAATGAAATAGGTTCTTAATGTTGCAGATAATGACCCGCAGTGAAGTTAATCAATACCTCTCCAGCAGAGATGGCGAAAGCAAACTGGGCCAAACCGTCAAGCTTATCTCCGAATCAGCCCCCTCTTTAGCGGATCTTAAACAGGCACTTTGTGAGGCTAAAACCAATGGGGTGCAATTTGTTATTGTCGGAATTACCGAAGATGCTGGTCCAAGGGCTAACTTAGGCCGCGGCGGCTCATCTGCAGCCTTTAGTGCCACTATGCAACAATGGCTTAATTTGCAGTCCAACCGCTACCTTGATGGTAAACAGTGTCTTATTTTAGGGGAAATATCTCAGGCCCCACTGCCAGAAGCGGCATCCCTAGAAGAGTTAAGGCAAGCGACTAAAGAACTTGATAACCAAGTCATTAGTGTGATCAGCCAAATTATGGCAGCAGAGCTTGAGCCCATAGTGATCGGCGGCGGTCATAACAATGCATATGGCATGCTAATGGCGACTAAGGCTCACTTTAATCAGGCGGCTGCGGCAGTAAACCTTGATCCCCATAGCGATTTTCGCCCACGGGAAGGGCGCCACAGTGGCAACGGATTTAGCTATGCTGCAGCCAATGGCGCACTGGCTTATTACCATGTGCTAGGTTTACATGAGCTAAAAAACACTGAAGCCACCTTAGAGCAATTAAGCTTATTTGGCGGTCATTGGCACAGCTTTCAGCAAATTTGGGTCAGACGAGAAATCGACTTAAGCCAAGCGCTGCAACAAATCGCCAGCAATCTTAATCAAACTCAACTGCCAGTGGCCTTAGAAATTGATGTAGATGCCATCGCCAAAATGCCCAGCAGCGCATCCACTTTTGCCGGTGTGCCCTTGTTAGATGCCTGCCACTATATTCATCACATCGCTAAACACTGCCCTTGTGCTTATCTGCATATTGCTGAAGCCGCGCCTCAATGTCACGATGCGGGTGATATGGCTGGTAAGCGTGATGTAGGCCAAAGTGTCTGTGAATTAATGTACAGTTATATCCAGGCAAGAAAAGTAAGCTAGCTTAAGCAAGGGATATTTGAACTTCTCTCGCTTAAGGATCGTACAAACTTAAGCTGTTAAATTTATTGCACGCTATTACCTAATACTTTCACTATTCAATAACTGTGAATTTTATGCTCTAATGCAGGGCAATTTTGATGAGATAGAATAATACGCTGTCTTAACGCATTCTTAGCTATTTCAAGTAAACTTGATCACATTCTGGCTGATTGAAGTTTCTGCAAAGCAAGCAATGACATACACTCGCTGTTAATTACCGCACATTATAGGAATACACAGATGTCTGAGGGCGACCCAAAGAACACCCATTTTGGTTACAAAACCGTTGATTCAGAGAAAAAAGCGGATTTAGTTGCTGACGTATTTCATTCGGTTGCTGCTAAATACGACATCATGAATGATGTTATGTCATTCGGTGTACACCGTTTTTGGAAACGTCACACGATTGCGACCGCAGGCGCAAGACCGGGCATGAAAGTACTTGACCTTGCTGGCGGCACCGGTGATTTAACCGCTAAATTCTCACACCTTGTGGGTGAGCGCGGCCAGGTTATTCTTGCTGACATTAATGATTCAATGCTTAAAGTTGGCCGTACTAAATTGCGCGACAAAGGCATTGTTAGCAATGTCAGTTACGTACAAGCTAATGCTGAAGCACTGCCGTTTCCTGACAATCATTTTGATATTATTACCATTGCGTTTGGTTTACGTAATGTGACCGATAAAGACGCAGCATTACGCTCGATGCGCCGGGTACTAAAACCTGGCGGAAAGTTATTAGTGCTTGAGTTCTCAAAACCTCAACACGAAGTCATGCGTAAAGTTTATGACCTTTATAGCTTTAAAGTGTTGCCTAAAATGGGCGCACTAATTACCCAAGATGCTGACAGCTATGAATACCTAGCAGAATCAATTCGCATGCATCCAGATCAAGAAACCTTAAAGCAAATGATGCTTGATGCCGGTCTTGAACAAGTTGACTACACCAATATGACTGATGGTGTTGTCGCCTTACATCGCGGTTATAAATTCTAATGCTGCCGAACCACTGTTCATTACTGGCTTGTGCTGCAATGGAAACTGCTATCGGGCAGTTACAAGCACAAGATCAGGGTGAATATGCGCGACTAAAGCCGTTGCACGGTAAAGTATTCAAAATTCAGTTAACCCAAGTTAGTTGGCCAATATACCTTATTTTTGCACCGCAAATTCAAGTCATGAGCGCTTATGAAGCCACTGTTGACGTCAGTATTACTGCTGATGTCACTACGCTTTATAAGGTGACTGAAGGGGCTAACCTTACCGAGCTCATTAAGCAAGATAAACTGATCCTCGATGGCGATATCAACTTATTGCAAAGCTTTAGTCATTACTTAAAGCACATTGAGTTAGATTTTGCCGAGCCATTATCAAAGTATATTGGTGATGCCCCGACTCATATGTTGCTGACTAATACCAAACACTTAGCCAGTTCAATGAAGCAAGTGTTTGAAAAGTCGCTCTCTCATGTGGGTCAATTAACCACTGAAGAATATCGACTCGCCCCTCATCAAATCGACTTCATTCATTTTCGTGATAATCTGGAACAGCTTGTTGATAGAACAACAAGCATTGAGTCCAAGATAGCAAAATTAAGAGAAAAAATTACCCCATGACAATTGCAAGTATCAGGCGTGGTTACCAAGTCATAAAAACTGTACTCCATTACGGCTTAGATGATGTTTTACCCAAAAATAAAACTCCCTGGTACTTTTCACTTCTGCGAAATTGTTTCTTTTGGATCCGCAACCAACACAAAGACAAATCTTCTGCTGAGCGTTTAAAGCTGGCGATGCAAGATTTAGGACCGGTTTACATCAAGCTGGGACAAATGCTGTCAACTCGCCGTGACTTACTCAATGATGAGTGGGCCAGTGAGCTGGCTATGTTGCAAGACCGCGTACCACCTTTTGATTCAACCCTTGCCCGCCAAGCTATTGAAGCAGAACTAAAAGCGCCGATAGACTCATTATTTGACAACTTTGAAGACATTCCCTTAGCGTCAGCATCCATATCTCAAGTTCACACTGCTAACTTGAAAGAAAATGGCGCAGAGGTGGTGTTAAAAGTTTTACGTCCCAACGTTGAAGCGCAAGTTAATGCTGATTTACAACTGATGTGCCAAGCGGCCAATTTACTTGAAAAGCTATTAGGTGAAGGCAATCGTCTGCGCCCTGCTGAAGTCATTGATGATTATCGCACCACCATTTTAGGCGAGCTAAACCTTAAACTAGAGGCGCTCAATGCCATCAAGCTACGTAACAATTTTTTAGACTCTGATAGCTTGTATGTGCCTTATGTTTATGAAGATTATTGCTACCCTCGCCTAATGGTAATGGAGCGTGTTTACGGCATTCCTGTTTCAGATATTGAAGCCTTAAAAGCCCAAGGGACTAATTTAAAGCTTTTGGCTGAACGCGGTGTTGAGCTGTTTTTCACCCAAGTATTTCGTGATAATTTTTTCCATGCTGACATGCACCCTGGCAATATTTTTATAAGCCGTGAACACCCTGACAATCCATTTTATATCGGCATGGATTGCGGCATTATGGGCACCCTTAATGATGTCGACAAACGCTATTTAGCAGAAAATTTCTTAGCCTTTTTTAATCGTGATTATCAGCGTATTGCCCAGCTTTATATTGAATCGGGTTGGGTATCAGAAAACACTGACGTACTGGCATTTGAGCAAGCGGTTAAAGTGGTTTGCGAACCCATGTTTAATAAGCCATTAGACGAAATCTCATTTGGCCATGTGTTACTGGAGTTATTTCGCACTGCCCGCCGATTCGATATCGTCGTGCAACCACAACTTGTTTTACTCGAAAAAACATTACTTTACGTTGAAGGCTTAGGTCGTCAGCTGTACCCACAGCTAGACTTATGGTCAACAGCTAAACCGTTTTTAGAGCAGTGGATGTCTGAACAAGTCGGCCCGAAAGCCATTTTTGATAAAGTTAAAATGAAGAGCCCTTATTGGGCTGAAAAGCTGCCAGAATTTCCAGAACTTATCTATGACAATTTAAAAATGGGTCGAAAACTACTGGGCACCCAACAACAAATGCTTGATAAGTACCTAAAATTTCAACATAAAGCCCATAAAAGTAATTACTTATTAATAACAGCTGCTGTAATGTTGATCTGTGGCACAATATTATTAAACCAATACGCTACACTATGGCCTGCTTACATTTGTATCACATCAGGTATAGTGCTTTGGTTCACAGGATGGCGATCCAGACCAAAAAACCGTAAATTTTAACTAGCACTTATACATTAGAGGTTCATAATACTCTATGTATAAAGGTTACAATTGTGAATGTAAAAATTCCAACATCATGTTTTTATTCTTATAGAGGAAATGTTCATGGGCGGCATCAGTATTTGGCAGCTTCTAATTATTGCGTTAATTGTTGTGTTGTTATTCGGAACTAAAAAATTACGTTCTTTAGGTGGCGATTTAGGTGGGGCTGTTAAGGGCTTCAAAAATGCAATGAATCCTGAAGATGAAGAAAAGAAGTCTCTAGAAGACAGCACTGCGAAAAAGTCTGAACAGGCAACTGAGCAGAAATCCGAGTCAAAGGATAAAGAACAGGCGTAATTCATTATGTTTGACGGTATTGGCTTTATGGAGCTACTGCTGATTGGAATTTTGGGGCTTGTGGTTCTCGGCCCCGAAAGACTTCCGGTTGCAGTACGTTCAATATCTGAGTGGATCCGCTCATTAAAGCGGATGGCAAACTCAGTCAAAGATGAATTAGAGCAAGAGCTTAAAATTGATCAGCTTCATGCTGACCTTAAAAAAGCAGAAAGCAAAGGTTTGTCGAACCTATCACCTGAACTACAAGAGTCCATTGATCAGCTAAAAGATGCTGCAAAATCGGTTAATCGTCCCTATCAAGTTGACGAAGTAGCCAAAGATACCTCTGCAGCTACACCCGCTGAAAGTTCTACTGCCAAAAGTGAACAAGCAAACGACTCTGACAGTTCAAATACCAAAAGCTAACACGGGTAACCAATGTCACAACAGCTACCTCTTATCAGTCATTTGCTTGAGTTACGAAATAAGTTACTTAGAGCTATCGGCAGCGTATTGCTGGTATTTATCTGCTTAGTTTATTGGGCAAATGACATTTACCATTATATGGCAATCCCATTAATGCAATCACTGCCAGAGACCGGCAGTATGATTGCAACGGATGTAGCCGCGCCCTTTTTTGCGCCATTTAAATTAACCTTAGTGTTATCATTTTTTGTGGCGATCCCCTACGTACTATTTCAAGTATGGTCATTTGTGGCGCCCGGTTTATACAAACACGAAAAGCGCATGATTATGCCGCTGCTATTTAGCAGTACGGTATTATTTTACCTCGGTATTGCTTTCGCCTATTACGTGGTATTTCCGGTGGTATTTGCGTTTTTCACCAGTGTCGCACCAGAAGGAGTGCAAGTAGCAACCGACATTAGTAGCTATTTAAGTTTTATCTTAAAGCTATTTTTTGCTTTTGGTTTAGCCTTTGAAATCCCTGTAGCCGTAGTATTAATGTGCTGGGCTGGCGTGACAACACCAGATGAGCTTAAACAAAAACGCCCTTACATTGTTGTAGGTGCATTTGTGGTTGGCATGATGCTAACGCCACCTGATATTATTTCACAAACAATGTTAGCGATTCCTATGTTAATATTATTTGAAGGTGGTTTATTAGCAGCTAGGCTATATACCCCAAAAGAAGATACAGATAACGAAGAGCCAGAGAACGAGAAAGCTGATAGTTAAATTACGCATCGCACTCATGGACTAGTTAACCAATAAAAAGAAGGATTCTGTAATGCGTTTAACTTTGATTGCCACTTTTGCTTTGGCTATCTCTTCTCAAGCACAGGCCAGTGTTGAGCAACAACTGGCGAGCTGTGCAGCTCAAACTGACAAACTTGACCGGCTAATGTGTTACGACACATTAGCCGCGTCAGTTAACACCTCCCTCACTTCAGCGACAACAGAGACTGCTACTGCGGTATCGACGCCAGCAGTAGTAACTGCATCTGCCGTAACAAAGGCTGCAGTTGCAACGTCTAACAATCCTACTGCAGAACAAGAGTTTGGTCTTAAAAAGAAGGTCGATGAGGATGTCACTCGCCTTTATGCTGACGTTGTATCGGTAAAAAAAGATCCTTACGGCTCATTAATTATTACCCTGTCTAATAATCAAACTTGGAAGCAATCAGGTACTGACCGCTATAAAGTGAAAAAAGATCAAACCGTCTTTGTTGAAAAAGGCGCTCTCGGTTCATTCCTACTGGGCAGCGATGATCGTAACTCCACTATTCGAGTGAAGCGTTTAAAATAAATCATGCCGCAGCATATCGACATAGCCGTTAATTTGCTTAGCAGCAGGTTAATCGCTGATATTGACAACATAGTGACTCAAGCGGCGCAACATCATGTTTCGCCGTTAATTGTTATTGGCAGTGATATTACTGAAAGTAGCGACAGCGCCTCGCTGTGCGCAAAATACCCTCAGCAACTCTATAGCACTGCAGGGGTTCACCCTCACCACGCCAGTAGCTGGAATGCTGCCAGTGCTGATGAGATAAAAACCTTAGCAGCATTAAAGCAAGTGGTTGCTATTGGTGAATGCGGTTTAGATTATAATCGCGACTTTTCTCCCCGTAATGCCCAGCGCCTTGCCTTTCACGCCCAACTTGAATTGGCAGTTGCATTACAAATGCCGGTACTGATGCACTGTCGTGACGCTCACGAGGACTTTATTGCAATAGTAAGTCAATATCGCCACAAGCTCCCTGCAGCGCTGCTGCATTGCTTTACGGGCAGCAAAGATGAGTTACTTGCTTGTCTTGAATTAGATTTACATATCGGCATAACTGGCTGGGTATGCGATGAACGTCGCGGCGCTGAGCTGGCGAGCATAGTGCCATTGATCCCAAACAACCGCTTAATGGTTGAAACTGACAGCCCTTATTTATTACCTCGCAGCATGCGCCCTAAACCCAAATCTAGCAAAAATTTGCCACAATACTTGCCCTATATTGCCGAGTATATTGCTAATCTTCGTCAGCAACCCTATGCAGAGCTGGCAGCCCATTGCTACACCAACAGCCAGCGTTTTTTTAACCTAGGGCAGGATTAATGCAGCAAGTGCATTGGGCGTTTAAAGCATTTACTTTGTTTTTTATTATATTGCTAACTCAATTACAAGCAGCCCACGCGCTTGCCGTTGAGCACGCCAATCCCCCGCTAAGATTAACCGCCTCATCCATTACAAAAATCAAATTAACGGATTGGATGTATATCAATCAGTCTCAAGATATTGAAGAGCTTGCCAGCTTAACACTGCTAAAAAATAGCCAACAAGATTGGCGCAAGTTAAGCCGCGGCGATATGCGTAAAATTGGCGCTAAAAATACTTGGTTGAGTTTTAGTATTTTTAGCCCTAATGACCATCTATCACGCATGATAGCGCTGAATAACCCACTGCTAGATAGCATGAAACTATATCATTTAGTCAATAACAAATTAGTAAAAGTGGAGCTAATGGGTGATAGCTATCCGTTTAAACAGCGCCCACTGCAAAGTAATTTATTTCTTTACCCCTTTGAATTACAGCCAAACGAAACACATACCTTTTACTTAAAAATCGATAATCGCGGCAGCTTAAATTTTCCATTGGTACTATGGAGTAAAAATGATTACAGCCATGCCATTGAGTCTCAAAGCCTTGCTAATGGCTTTCAAATTGGGATATTGATTGCCATTGGGCTATTTAGTTTGTTTATTGCCCTCGCATCAGGGTCTTTTAGTTATAGTTACTATAGTGGCTATGTACTCAGTTTAACTCTACTTGTGGCCACTATTCATGGTATTGCCTTTCAATATTTATGGCCCACACTGCCGGTGGTGCAAAACTTAGCCATTCCAATATTAATCCCGATAGCCTTAGCTTTTGCGCTGATGTTTACCGAAAAAGTGATGCTACTTAAATATCATAATAAACCGATGCTATTAGTCGGTCGTTACCTTGCGGTTTACTGCGTTTTACTGAGTCTGGTTATCTCGTTTATTGATTTTAAGTTCAGCTTATATTTGCTCACTTTCTCGGTAATCGCCATTAGCTGTGTACTGATTACAGTATCTTTAATACAAGTAATTAAAGGCAGTAAAAATGCACGTTTATATGCTATTGCCCGTATCGGGCTATTTATTGGTGCCATTCTCAGCGGGCTCATTTATCTGGGCTATTTACAGTGGTATATGCCAGCGCATACTCCAATGATGATCGGACTGACCTTTGAAGTCATTGTCATGGCTGCAGTGCTAGCAGTGCGCTATAACGATGAACGAAAAGCCAAACTTCAAATGCAAAAAAAGGCCCTAGAGCAAGCCCAAAAACTACAACAAAACCGTGATGAAGCTTTAAAAGCAGAAGCGAGAACCAATGAACGTCTCGAACAAATGGTCGCTGAGCGGACTCTTGAGCTCGAAGTCACCTTACGTGAGCTAAATGATGCCAATCAAAAGCTGCAGCAACAAAGCACCACTGACAGTTTAACTGGGGTAAAAAATAGAAACGCCTTTGATAAACGCCTAACCGCAGAAGGACGCATTAGTCGTCGTCAGCAAACCTCACTTGCTATCCTAATGGTTGATATTGATAAATTTAAACAGATTAATGATCAATTTGGTCACCTTGCTGGCGACCTTGCAATTAAAGTGATTGCGACAACAATTTCTGAGTTTTTAAAACGACCAACCGATCTGGTGTCACGTTTTGGAGGTGAAGAGTTTGCTATTATATTACCAAATACTGATAGTGTAGGAGCGATGCTATTGGCTGAAAGAATTCGCCAAGCAATCTCCAATTTATCAATCGATTGGGATAATAACCCTATTTCCCTTTTCGTAAGTATCGGTGTGAGCGCTGCCATTATCGAAACCAATGAACAGCCAACTCAGTTACTTGAACAAGCAGATAAAGCGCTTTACCAAGCTAAGCGCAGTGGACGAAATCAGGTTTGTCTGTTTTCGTCTGATTAAGATCAGTCTAATTTCAGGAGTCGAATGTGAATATAATTACTAGTGCTTTTCCACAGCGCAGAATGCGCCGCATGCGTAAACATGATTTCAGCCGCCGTTTAATGTCAGAAAACAAACTGTCGGTGAATGACCTTATCTACCCAATGTTTGTTCTTGAAGGCAACAATCGCACCGAAAAAGTGGCGTCGATGCCGGGTGTTGAACGCTATTCAATCGACTTATTACTCAAAGAAGCCGCTGAATTAGTCGAACTTGGCATTCCTTTGATTGCCCTGTTCCCAGTTACACCTGCGGAAAAGAAAACCCTCATGGCTGAAGAAGCTTACAATTGTGACGGTTTAGTACAGCGCGCCGTACGTGAGTTAAAACAAGCTTTTCCTGAGCTTGGGATTATGACAGATGTGGCACTTGACCCCTTCACCACCCATGGTCAAGACGGCATTATTGATGACACAGGTTACATCCTTAACGACATCACCACTGAAATCTTAGTCAAACAAGCCTTATCACACGCTGAAGCCGGCGCTGACATTGTCGCTCCTTCAGACATGATGGATGGCCGAATTGGCGCTATTCGTGAAGCATTAGAAGCTGCAGGCCACGTTAACACTCAAATTATGGCATATTCAGCCAAATACTCTTCTAGTTACTACGGCCCTTTCCGTGACGCTGTCGGCTCAGCAGGTAACCTTAAAGGTGGCAACAAGCATAGCTACCAAATGGATCCAGCCAATAGCGATGAAGCCTTACATGAAGTCGCATTAGATATTCAAGAAGGTGCAGACATGGTAATGGTAAAGCCTGGCATGCCATACCTTGATATCGTTCGCCGCGTAAAAACCGAACTAGCAGTGCCGACTTTTGCATACCAAGTGAGTGGCGAATATGCCATGCACATGGCAGCAATTCAAAATGGCTGGTTAGCCGAAAAAGCCATTGTAATGGAATCATTACTTTGTTTTAAACGCGCAGGCGCTGATGGCATATTAACTTATTTTGCAAAAAGTGCCGCTCAATGGCTAAAAGAAGATAAGTAAATAAAAGATTTTATTTATACAAGATGAATAACAAACAGGAGACCTATTGGTCTCCTTTTTTATAGCGCATTTTGCAGGCTAAATGATTCAAATTGATTACAAAGGCGACTAAAACACCCCCCAATAGTGACATTCATCGCCGTAGCAATAAACATTAACTCTTGCTAATGCACTATGAGCCAGTGCAAAGTTATCTTTGAATTTTACTTATATTAGTGATCTAGCTAACAGCTAGCTAATATTCAACTTCACTAACCTAAGGTTAAATGATTGAATTGTTTTATTGTTCTTTCTTGAGGCCTTATCATGCATAAAAGCGTTAAAACATTACTAGCCACAACGGCTCTATTTTTCAGTAGTCATTTGATTACAGGTACAGCAGTAGCAAACAGCGGCTGTGCATTTGATGAAGAGCAATCAGGCTTCATGGCGACATGCAGCGAGGAGAAACAAGAAGTGATTATCACTGGCATTGTTGAAATTTCAGCACTTGAAAAAGATTTACCAGGTTACGCAGCAGAGTACGAAAACTACCAAACTAATGCAGATGCAATTTCAGCATTAAAAGCAATCGACACTCCAACTAATGTTGTCGTTATTATCGGTACTTGGTGCCCAGATTGTCACCGTGAAACACCACGTTTCATGAAGCTAATTGAAGAAGTTGCTAACCCAAATATCACCGTCACTTACATAGGTGTAGATCGCAGCAAATTAGATCCAGAAGGCTTAGCTGCTAACTATGAGTTCAGCCGTATACCAACCTTCATCGTAGAGCAAGACGATAAAGAAATTGGCCGCATCATTGAAAGACCTGAAGTGACTTTAGAGCAAGATTTACTGAACATCATTAAATAATCAGTATGTAAGTATCTGATTTATTGAACATCAAAAAGGGACGCTAACGTAAGTTAGCGTCCCTTTTTTGTAGCATATTATTATGTTTAAAACTGATTGTTTCCTATAAACATCATTTACTTATTTGAAAGTACTTTATGAGTACTGACAAAGTTAAACCTTCATTGCGAGACTGGCCATCTTTGTCAGTGTAGCAATCATTAAACTTAAAGTGCTCCTTACAAATTTATAACTCAGTTCAACAGCTTTATAGGGCAACCCACAAAAAGCTAAAATATGTCCCAAAATGCCTTTTACGTCAGCAGCATGGCCTTTAGAGATATCAATACTGTCAGCTAGTACTTTAGCTATTTTATCGTATACAGTTAATGTATTAGAAATATCGGCTTGTATAGCGTGCAACCTACCTGATGCATGTAGATGGGTTAATATTGCTTCACCAATTTTTCTCGCCCAGCGCGTCGTAGGTTTAGCTTGTAAGCGAAGATCATAATCAAGCTTAACTTGCTGCCTTAGTCTAGACTCCTTGCCTTTATTAATTGCTGCATAACTCCTAAACCCCTTTGCTGTATGAAGGTAACCTGGAGTCTCATTTGTCATACTGTGAGCTTTGGCAGTTATCGTTGGCGCACCGTGCAATATGTATTCATCTTCAGTGTGTACAAAAGGCCAAACAGGTACTAGTGGAACGGGATCCCCAGCATGGACACAACGATAAATGTTATTATTGGTAGCTGAGATCGTTTTCAGTGCAAAACTAGGATACCCCACTCGAGGCGCGCCAAAAGTATATAATTTGACGTTAGCCTTAAAACGCTTCTTGAGCCAATTCGCAGCCAAATTAGCGAGTGCTCCACCTAAACTATGGCCAACAACATGTATATTAAGCCCTGTAAGAGATTGCTTTGATACCTGTAAAAAGTAATCCTCGAGCTGCTTCTTTAATGAATTAAAGGTGTTGTTAAATCCTGCATGAACAGGCTGGTCATTTGCACAAGTACTCACACCACAATGCAAATCAGTGATAATATCGCGTTTTTTTTCTGTCCCTCTTAAGGCAAGTACGAAGTCACCAGAAAATGGACCCGGCTTACCTTTGGCTATACAACCGAAGCCTGTTGTATGATTAAAAACCCTCTCTAAAATACTCCCACTAACGCCATCTAATTTTGCATCACTAAAGGAAAAACCAACGTTTAAATCTTTATATAGCTCACTAGATACCACTCCGTTCTTTCTTGAGCTTGCGTATGCTATTTCTGCAAAACTTGCTGCTATTACAGGAGTTAAAGTATTCATCCCTGTACTCATATTAATGTCCTTATATTAAATTAAAGCGCGCCTTCAATCATTTTGGCAAATTCAGATTCATGATCAATCAAAAGGAAATCCTCTCCCCAGCGACAAATACCTGATGCCCTATATTTATGTGACTCTTGATTACCTTTAAAATAGAAGCTCACTTCCTCATTCTGAATATCACAATTTAAAGAACCAAGTTTTAATGAATACTCCTTCTTATCTCTAATACCACTCGGAGTGCTCGACCATAACTTGTACTCCACATCAGCAAAAACGACAGTTATAAGCTGATAAACTATTTTCTCAGCAATTAGCAAAGCTGGCTGGCTAGATCTCAAGCTCATCTCAGGCATCTCAAACTCACCATTACGACAGGTATAACAGTGATCTTCCGTATATTTACCATCAGAATAACTAAGTGTTCTTGATATTCTGACATTCTCGAGGGGAATACCGTTATTAACTAAACGGCCTTTTACCGCGGGACATAAATGCACTTTATGAGTGCCTATATGGTTATTGAGCTTTCTTAGAAAATCTGAAAATGACATTACCTTGCCTTCGGTTTATCGTTAGCAGGTAAAAATAGAGAGAAATTACTTCTTAAATTTATTAGCTAACATCCTTGTTAGATGATGATACTAAACTGAAATAAGAAAAATGCAAATTTAATATTTATATCGTTTAATTATATAGTTACAAGTAATTAGACAGGAAATAAATATAGTCATATTTAACTATTTACACTACTTAGAGTTTAAAGCTAGAAGTTTATTGAGGATATTTTTATGAATATGAAAAGACAGCTTAAAGAAGAGAGGCAACCAAAAAAATTAACCTACTCTATCTGCCAGCATTTTTAGCACGCCTTCTCGCAGCGCACCGCCAGAAAGGTTAAGCGACTCGATATCCAGCAGTTCAAACAAGGCGATTAAAATCGCAATACCTGAGGCAAATGTCGGTGCTTTTTCAGCAGATAAGCCTTGAATATGATGCAGTGACTCATTTTGCTGTGCCAACACTTCGTCTCTAAAACGATGCAGCACTTTCAAAGTGATGATCTCAGACAGCTCGCGATGATGAAGTACTGACACCACAGACTGTACAGCCCCTGATGCGCCCACAACGCCTTGCCAACCCAATTGTGTCAGTTGTTGCAAGCAAGGCTTCAGCGCCATCAGTACCGCAGCTTTAGCTTGCTCAAAATCAGCCATTAGATAAGGCGTTTGCTTAAAAAACTGTTGATTAAAGCGCAAACAGCCAAAGTCTAAACTGGTTTTAAACAGCACTTGATTACCATTTCCGATAATAAACTCAGTACTGGCGCCGCCAATATCAATCACCAAGCGTTGGCCGCCACCTTCTGTAGTGGCCGCCATACCTTGGTAAATTAATTCAGCTTCTCGCAAACCACTAATGACTTCAATCGGATGACCTAAAATCGGTAATGCCCGTTGGTGAAACTCATCAGCATTGCTGATCACACGTAAAGTTGCGGTGGCAAATACCGCCACATGCTCAGCTGCGACTTGATGTTTATCAAGCATCTCAGCAAACATTTGCAAACAATCTAGCCCGCGCTGTAATACGGCTTCATCAAGACGGTTATCAGCCCCAATACCTTCAGCCAAACGTACTTTACGTTTGTATTTTGCAATAATAGTGGGTTGGCCGTTCAGGGTGTGAGCGACCAACATATTAAAACTATTTGAGCCGAGTGTTATCGCGGCATATGCAGGCATTGCAGCTGTCACTGTCATTTACGAATGTCTACGTGCCCTTTGAGGTGGACGTCCACCACTGCGATGCGCACCACTTCTCGCACCATCACGCGTACGTGTTGTTGGGTGCTTACGATGGATACGAACCGGTGGCGGTAAATCGTCTAGCAAAGCTTCACGATCATAATTAGTGACTGGTATTGAGTGCTTAATATACGTCTCAATGGCCGGTAAATTCAGTGCGTACTCTTCACAAGCAAAACTCACTGACACACCTTTTTGTCCCGCACGACCTGTACGACCAATACGGTGAACGTAATCTTCACAATCATCTGGTAAATCATAGTTATAAACATGAGATACATCAGAAATATGTAAGCCACGCGCCGCCACATCAGTTGCAACTAACACATCAAGCGCGCCTGAAGTAAATTGCTCTAAAATGCGAATACGTTTTTTCTGCGGTACATCACCGGTTAATAACCCCACTCGATGGCCGTCGCCTTCTAACCATGACCACACCTTTTCACAGCTGTGTTTGGTGTTTGAAAATACGATAGCCTTTTCTGGCCAATCTTCTTCCATTAATGTCAGAAGCAAACGCATTTTATCTTCAGTCGAAGGGTAGAAAATTTCTTCTTTGATGTTCTTTGAGGTTTTTTCGCCAGGTGAGACTTCAACTTTTTCTGGATCATTCATATGATCGTAAGCTAATTCCTGAACCTTCATTGATAACGTCGCTGAAAACAACATATTTAAGCGTGACTTAGCATCAGGCATACGCCTAAACAAGAAACGAATATCTTTAATAAAACCTAAATCGAACATGCGATCAGCTTCATCAAGCACAACGGCTTGAATTGCATTTAAACTGATCACACCTTGGCGTACGTAATCGATAATACGACCCGTAGTACCAATTAAAATATCAACACCAGCATCAAGCACTTGGCGTTGAACATCATAACTCTCACCGCCATAAACAATACCGACTTTTAAACCCGTATGTCGTGCAAGCAATTTAGCATCTTTGGCAATCTGAATCGCAAGTTCGCGAGTCGGTGCCATGATGATAGCTCTAGGCTGATTAATTTGACGACCTTCTGGCTCAGCAACTGAGAGAAGGTGGTGAAAAGTGGCCACTAAAAAGGCCATTGTCTTGCCAGTTCCTGTTTGTGCCTGGCCAGCAATATCTTTTTGTTGTAATAAAATGGGAAGAGATAACGCCTGAATTGGCGTACAAAATTCAAAGCCATTTTCGTTCAAAGCCTGTATAACCTCTGACTTCAGAGGGAAGTCGGCGAATCTTTGTGTTGATAAATGTGTTTCGCTCATAGCGCAAGCATACCCGTTAGTGTTGCAAAAAAAGACTCGATCGTTTCAAATAGCTACATTAATAGAACGGTCACTTGAAAAGCTATTTAACCGTCCCAATATACATGGTAAGCCATTAATAAACTAGCAATGGTGCCAAATCTGGAGATCTACATGAGCGATAAAATTGTATACCTAAGCGATGACAGCTTCGAAAACGACGTCATTAACTCAGAATTACCAGTACTGGTAGACTTCTGGGCAGAGTGGTGTGGTCCTTGTAAAATGATTGCCCCAATCCTAGACGACGTGGCTGAAGAGTACGCGGGTAAGCTAACTGTAGCTAAATTAAACGTTGACCAAAATAATGTTTCACCTGCTAAGTACGGTGTACGTGGCATTCCAACATTATTAATGTTTAAAGGCGGCGAGTTAGTTGCTACTAAAGTGGGTGCTTTATCAAAAACTCAACTTAAAGAGTTTATTGACGCACAAGCTTAATCAAGTCTATTTATAAAATCGCGGCACTATTGATTAATGACATAACCTGCTAACCCCGTTAGCAGGTTATTGCTAAAAAAAACGCTATTTTAGTGTAATGAACAACAATCAATTTTAATAATGTTGCGTGTTTTACGTTTGAAAAGTGACAATCGGCACAATATATGAACAATTTGTGCCGTTTTTTCGCTAAAATTCTGGACGCACTGCCCATATAGTGCTAATTTATTCATCAGATTTTTCAACCAAACCCCTACTCGCTTATCAATCGACTATTTCAATTTCGTAAGACCCAAAGAAAGATTGATTGCAGTAAGCATCGTCGCGTAATACAAGACCCCCAACATGAATTTAACTGAATTAAAAGACACGTCTATATCAGATCTGGTTTCACTAGCAGATAGCATGAAATTAGAGAACATGGCCCGTGCCCGTAAACAGGACATCATCTTCTCTATTCTGAAATCCCACGCCAAAAGCGGTGAAGACATTTTTGGTGGCGGTGTGCTTGAAATCCTCCAAGATGGTTTCGGCTTTTTAAGAAGCTCAGATGGTTCATATTTAGCAGGCCCTGATGACATTTATGTCTCTCCTAGCCAAATCAGACGCTTCAATATGCGTACCGGTGATACCATCTTTGGTAAAATCCGCCCACCGAAAGATGGTGAACGCTATTTTGCACTCTTAAAAGTTAACGAAGTTAACTTCGATAAGCCTGAAAATTCTCGCACAAAAATCCTCTTTGAAAACCTTACCCCACTGCATGCAGAAGAACGTATGCGTATGGAACGTGGTAATGGTTCAACAGAAGACATCACCTCACGTATTTTGGATCTATGTTCTCCAATTGGTAAAGGTCAGCGTGGTTTGATTGTGGCTCCGCCTAAAGCGGGTAAAACCTTATTGCTACAAAACATGGCGCAAAGCATTACCTATAACAACCCAGAAGTGGTGTTAATGGTATTACTTATCGATGAACGTCCTGAAGAAGTAACCGAAATGCAGCGCATGGTAAAAGGTGAAGTTATTGCTTCTACCTTTGATGAGCCAGCAAGTCGTCACGTTCAAGTTGCTGAAATGGTTATTGAAAAAGCCAAGCGCTTAGTTGAACACAAAAAAGACGTGGTTATCTTATTAGATTCAATCACTCGTCTTGCCCGTGCATACAACACAGTAATCCCATCATCAGGTAAAGTGCTTACTGGTGGTGTTGATGCAAACGCATTACATCGTCCAAAACGTTTCTTCGGTGCTGCACGTAACATCGAACATGGCGGCAGCTTAACCATTATCGCAACAGCGCTTGTGGATACTGGCTCTAAAATGGATGAAGTTATTTACGAAGAATTTAAAGGTACTGGTAACCAAGAGTTACACCTTTCTCGTAAAGCAGCTGAAAAACGCGTTTTCCCTGCAATCGACTTTAACCGCTCTGGTACTCGTCGTGAAGAGAAACTAACCACGCCTGATGAGCTACAGAAGATGTGGATTTTACGTAAAATCCTTAATCCTATGGATGAAGTTACCGGCATGGAATTCCTTATCGATAAATTGGCAATGACCAAAACTAACGATGAGTTCTTCACTGCAATGAAACGCGCTAAGAGTTAATTCTCTTTATCGTTTCAGTACAGTAAACTGAATACAAAAATGCCGCTAACTGAGTTAGCGGCATTTTTATTTGTAAATTTAACCCTTATAACGTCTGAGTTAACAGCTCACAATCGTTTGTGCCATTTTACGGCGTAAATAGGCAATTTGCTGCATGTGCGGTAAATCTTTCGGGCAGGCATCTTGGCAACCCAGTAAGGTCATACAGCCAAATACGCCGTCTTGATTACCAATCACATGATAGAAATCTTCAGCAGTGCGAATATCACGGCTATCCATTTCAAAGCGGGCGATTTTCATCATCCCCACAGCGCCAACAAAACTGTCTTTCATTTGCTTAGTGGCACATGCAGACACACAAACACCACATTCAACGCAGCGTTCAAGCTCATATAACTTAGCCGCCTCAGCAGGGTCCATTGGCGTTTCTAAGCGATGAATATCAATATCGTTGGCATCAGGTTGCAACCATAACTGCAGTCGCTCAGCTAGCTCGCGCATGAATTTACCCGTGTTCACTGACAAGTCACCAATTAACTCAAAACCCGGTAACGGCATTAGGGTAATGTTACCGTCAGGGAAATTAGCGGTTAAGGTTCTACAAGCCAATGTAGGTTTGCCATTAATCACCATAGCGCAACTGCCACAGATCCCTGCGCGGCAGACAAAATCAAACTGCAGTGAAGGATCTTGTTGCTCACGCAGCATATTAAGCGCAATAAATACTGTCATTCCAGGCGCTTCAGTGAGCTCATATGTGACCATTTTAGGTTTATCGCTTGGATCTTGTGGATCGTAACGAAAGATATTAAAACTGATAGTTCGTGGGCTGGTCATTAGCTCTTTTCTCCTGACGCCAAAAAGGTGTCACTTAATCTTTCATTACGCGGACGCAAGCTTTCTGGTAAATCAAATGGCATAACGGCTGCTTGTTTTTCAACGCGGTCTGCATCGTCACCCAGCTCAGCGAGGATTTTTTCAATTTCAACTTCACGGGCAGCAGTATCAGGATGCGCAATGGCATTGTCGTTACCATAACCACGATAACCTGGCGGCAACTCCATCTTCATCACATCAAGTTGCTCGTAAGTTAGCTTGGGCTCAAGGGCGTTTTCGTCTGGCCAAGTTGATAAAGTGCGGTTGAGCCATTCTTTATCATTACGTTGCGGGTAATCTTCACGAGCATGGGCACCGCGGCTTTCTGTACGGGCATTGGCGCCGCACGCAACCGTTAAGGCAACCCGCAGCATACGCGGCACACGTAACGCTTCCACCAGCTCAGGGTTCCCATGACGTTTTTTACATTTAAGGCCAATACTTTTACTGCGAACCAGTAATTCTTTTAATTCAGCAATGGCTTTTTCAAGCTCAGGACCATTGCGGAAAATACCTACGTAATCCATCATGATGCGCTGCATTTCCAGTTTGATATCAAACACATTTTCAGTGCCCTTACCGACTAACAAGCCGTTGATTTCTTGCTGCATCTTAGCCATGCTGGCTTCAATTTCGGCTGTATTGATTTCAAGGGTGTTCTTTTCACAAAAATCAGCCACGTACTTACCGATGATCATACCGCCAACTACAGTTTCAGCCAGAGAATTTCCACCTAAACGGTTAAAGCCATGCATATCCCAACACGCAGCCTCACCCACGCTAAATAAGCCTGCTAATTGCGGGCTTTCACCGGTAGCATTAGTACGAATACCGCCCATTGAGTAATGCTGAGTCGGACGCACTGGGATCCAGTCTTTGGCAGGATCTATGCCCAAGAAATTTTCACAAATCTCTTTCACTTCTCTAAGGTTGGTTTCAACGTGTTTGCGCCCAAGCAAAGTGATATCAAGCCATAAATGCGGCCCATAAGGGCTATCAACGCCTTTATCTTTACGCATATGTTCAGTCATGCGCCGTGAGACCACATCTCGAGAGGCGAGCTCTTTCTTTTCAGGCTCATAATCTGGCATGAAACGATGACCGTCTTTATCTCGCAGTAAGCCGCCATCACCTCGGCAACCTTCCGTGGTTAAGATCCCCACTGGTACAATCGCTGTTGGGTGAAATTGCACCGCTTCCATATTGCCTAATGTGGCAACGCCAGTATCTAACGCCAATGCTTGGCCAATGCCTTCACAGATAATGGCATTGGTAGAGACTTCATAAATACGGCCATAGCCGCCTGTTGCAATCGTCGTTGATTTACCAATATAGGCACGTAATTCACCCGTAATGAGACAACGGGCAATGACGCCGTGACAACGTTTGCCATCATGAATAAGCGATAATGCTTCAATGCGTTCATGGACAGGAATATCCATTTCAATGGCTTTGTTGTCAACGGCATACAGTAGTGAGTGGCCGGTGCCGTCGGCGGTATAGCAAGTACGCCATTTTTTAGTCCCGCCAAAGTCACGGGCATTAATTAATCCGTGGGCTTGCTCGGCTTCAGTAATGGTGACCTTTTCGGCGTTCACCACCACTTCACGATCGCCAGCACTAATACGTGACCAAGGCACGCCCCAATTAGCAAGTTCTCGCACCGCTTTAGGTGCGCAATGGGCAAACATGCGCGCCACATCTTGATCGCAGCCCCAGTCAGAGCCTTTTACTGTGTCTTGAAAGTGGACGTCTTCATCGTCACCCATGCCTTTAACTGTATTACCAAGGCTGGCTTGCATACCGCCTTGGGCTGCAGCAGAATGGGAACGTTTGGCAGGTATTAATGACAGCACCACGGTATCTAAACCACGCTCTTTGGAGGCGATTGCCACACGTAAACCAGCAAGACCGGCGCCGACAACTAATGAATCTGTATAAATAATTTTCACTGGCATTCCTTTAATACGGTATTAGGCTTTGTATTTCTAAGCGATAAACTCAATGGTGCATGACTGTGCACAGTCACTGTGTCTTTAACTCGGTACAAAAGGCGTTACGGGTAACTCCAACGATTGCCCAATAAAGATGTAGGTCAATAAACTTGCGATACCAATAATCATTAAGTAAACCACCATTATTTTGGCAAGCTTAAGCGCCGCCATACGCTTTGTGGTCACGCCCCACTTTACCGCTAGGCGATAGAGACCAAACATGGCATGCAATACCACAGCAGGTAATAGCAAGACATACAGCATCCACACATCTTGGTGGTAAACACGCTCAGCCGATAAATGCGGGCCGATTTCAGGATTGGTGATCATGTCAAACAAGTGAACGGGGGCGAGAAAGAACAGTAAAAAACCCGTAATTAACTGCCAAAACCAAATTTTAGTATCTTGGTGAGGCATAATGGTCATTTGACTTCTAAGTGCCCGCCATTGCTTTATTTGTGCAGGAAAGCGACGTAAGGCAAATACAGCGTGGATTAATAAGACTATCAGCATAAATGCCGAAATGAATTTAGTCAGAACAGGAAAGCCATGGCCAGTTTCACTGAACATGCCCCCTTCTAAGAAGTGGCCTACATGATAAAAGGCTTCTTTACTGATCAAAATACTCGACTCAAAATGCAGATGCATAATGATGAATATGCCAAGTAACAGGCCAGTTGCACTTTGAAGCATATCGGCCCGAGCGGCCCATACAGGATGAGAGAATCCGCTGGTCTTTTTTGCTGCAGAGGTTAGCGCTTCAAGAGCGGGTTGATCAGCCATAAATTTGCACGTCCTGTAAATTCAATATGACTTATGACCATATCAAGTTCACAAACGGTAGCAATAACCAAAAACCAGCAAGTGACCCAGATCACCCACCGCAAGGCAAGAGTCAGACGCAGATCACACCAACGCGAATCGTGAGATGTTAGCAAGCCACTGCGCTTTGAGATAAAGATTTGAACTTGATATCAAACCCTCTAAACATAAGACTAAATAGCCACAGCTTGTTGTAATTGCAGGCAATGTTGCCGCAGTTTATCACGCATTAACAACATGGCAGGGCTGACATGCTGTCGCCCTGCACAAATGAGATTCAACGGCATCGCCTCACTGGTAAATCCAGGCAATATCTGTTGCAGTCGACCGCTATTTAAATCATCTACAACATCTAAAGCCGATTTAAATACAATGCCTTGGCCTGATACTGCCCACCGACGAGTGACATCAGCATCATTGCTACTTCGATCACCACTCACCCGTATTTTAAAGCTCTGCTGCTCGTTAATTAACGTCCACAAATCATAATTACGTTCATCAACCTTATAAATTAAACAATTGTGCTGCGCTAATTCAGCTGGGCTTTTAGGTTCGCCATGATGCTGAATATAAGCAGAAGAGGCACATAACACCCGTTGAGTATGACAAATATTAAACGCCACTTGGCTTGAATCAGGCGGTATGCCATAACGTAACGCCATATCAATTTTATCGTGCTGAAAATGGCTAAGGCTATCGCCTATATGCAGTTGAATGGTTAAATCTGGATACTGCAGTAGAAAACTGTCTAACCAAGGTAAGAATACATTCCGGCCAAAGTCAGAAGAGACTGAGATATTGAGCTGACCTGAGATTTGACCTTTTTCGGTTAACAAGGCTTGCTGGCCTAATTGCAATTGCGCCAGCGCCTCGCGACAATGGATCAGATAATGCTCACCTTCGGCGGTCAGACGCAAGCTACGAGTGGTGCGAATAAACAGTACGCTATTTAACTGTTTCTCTAATCGTTTTAATGCTGCACTTGCCGCAGCAGCTGAAATATCTAGCTCAACTGCAGCAGCGCCAATACTGCCGCAATCAGCCACTCGCACAAACAGGTGTAAATCATTTATCTGCATTGTCTGGACCTTAATCTCACATCTTAATCATTCATTACTAAAATAATTTTGATAACGATACAAATATTACCCTCTAAATCATCATAGTCAATTTGACTCAAATACACTCATCGCGGTGA
This sequence comes from Shewanella sp. 3_MG-2023, assembly GCF_030548765.1. NCBI lineage: Bacteria > Pseudomonadati > Pseudomonadota > Gammaproteobacteria > Alteromonadales > Shewanellaceae > Shewanella > Shewanella sp. 3_MG-2023. Next base: position 91,033 of record NZ_JAUOSH010000011.1, read on the forward strand.
AATAGTCCCACAATCAGTCCACTTCTGAAGTGTAAAAACCAATGTTTCACAACAAATATCAGCCGCTAAATAGTTATCATTTGGCGCGTTTTTGCTTTTTGGCCGATAAACCCAAAGGAATATCTGCCACCTCGTTATGGCATCAGCTATAATAGCCGCCAATTCATGTTTAATTTTATTATCAGTTAGGAAAATCCCATGCCTTGGATCCAATTACGAATTCACACTCATCGCGATCATGCAGACATGCTAGGCGACTTATTGATGGATCAAGGTTCTGTGTCTATCACCTACGAAGACGGCCAAGATGAGCCAATTTTCGAGCCTAAACTAGGTGAAACACCTTTATGGCAAGACACCATATTAATGGCCTTATTTGATGCTGGCACTGATTTAGCACCGACCATAGAGTTATTAGAGTCAGTTCCCTGCTTAGGTAAAGGCTTTAACCATAAAATTGAACAAGTAGAAGATAAAGACTGGGTTCGTGAATGGATGGACAGCTTCCACCCCATCAAATTTGGTCAGCGTTTATGGATTTGCCCAAGCTGGCGTGACATCCCTGAACCAGACGCAGTAAATGTTATTCTTGATCCAGGTTTAGCCTTCGGTACTGGTACTCACCCAACCACCGCATTATGTTTAGAGTGGTTAGACAGCTTAGATTTGTCAGATAAAGAAGTTATCGACTTTGGTTGTGGCTCAGGCATCTTAGCCATTGCTGCATTAAAGCTTGGCGCGAAGAAGGTCACCGGGGTTGATATTGACTATCAAGCCATTGATGCATCGACAGCCAATGCCGAGCGCAACGGTGTTGTCGAGCAGTTGTCACTGTATTTACCCGAAAACCAACCAGAAAATTTACAGGCTGATATCTTAGTCGCTAACATCTTAGCCGGCCCACTGCGCGAGCTTGCCCCATTGATTGCAGAGAAAGTCAAAACAGGTGGTAAGTTAGCCCTTTCAGGCTTACTACAAGAGCAAGCAGAAGAAGTATCACAATTCTACAGCCAATGGTTCATCATGGATGAAGCGGCTCACAAAGAAGACTGGAGCCGCTTGACAGGCACCCGCAAATAACGGTAAAGGCAGCACACCCCTTATGGCAGCTAGTTTTACGCCAAAAGGGGCTCTGACGACTCCACAACTAAAAGTCAAGCAAAAAAGTTATCTTTAGTTCATTTATTGACCTTTTCAGGACGGTAAAAAAGGGCTAATATAGCGCCCCTTTGACGAGCATGGTGAATAACTCAATGCAAATTGGCCCCTATCAACTGAAAAATCAGCTGATCGTGGCACCAATGGCAGGTGTCACCGATCGCGCTTTTCGAAATCTTTGTTTACGTTATGGCGCAGGCCTAGCGGTTTCAGAGATGCTTTCATCTAATCCCGAAGTTTGGGATACCGATAAAAGCCGCCAGCGCATGATGCATTCTGGTGAAGAAGGTATTCGTTCAGTACAAATTGCAGGTGCAGATCCTGATTTAATGGCTGCGGCCGCCCAGTTCAACGTTGAACAAGGCGCTCACATCATTGACATCAATATGGGCTGCCCTGCCAAAAAAGTGAATAAGAAGCTTGCTGGATCAGCATTAATGCAAGATCCCCAGCTAGTAAAAGCGATTTTACAGGCTGTTGTTAGTGCAGTTGATGTACCGGTAACGCTAAAGATTCGCACAGGCTGGCAACCTGAACACCGTAATGGTGTTGAAATTGCTCATATTGCCGAAGATTGTGGCATTGCCTCCTTAGCCGTTCACGGCCGCACTAGGCAGTGTATGTATAAAGGCTTTGCCGAATACGACACGATTAAAGCAATAAAACAAAATGTCTCAATCCCTGTTGTTGCCAATGGAGATATCGACAGTCCAGAAAAAGCTAAGTTCGTCTTAGACTACACTGGCGCCGATGCTGTAATGGTAGGACGAGGAGCCCAAGGCAGACCGTGGATTTTTAGAGAAATTCACCACTACTTGGAAACAGGTAACAAATTACCGCCAGTTGAGGCAAGCGAGCAACGAGAAATCATGCTCGAACACCTTAACGCTTTGTACGAATTGTACGGCGAGTACAAAGGTGTCCGATTTGCTAGAAAGCACATGGGATGGTACCTAAACCAAGAAGAGCAGCGTCAATTTCGTGCTGACTTCAATAGGCTTGAAACCGCTGAACAGCAATATTCCCTTGTGGAATGTTACTTTGATGAATTAGTTAATTTTTAATATAAAGAGCAGAATAGAATGTTTGATCAGACAACTAACACAGAAGTTCACCAGCTAACCGTAGGTAAGATTGAAACCGCTAACGGTACAATCAAGCCACAATTATTACGTGACGCAGTTAAGCGCGCAGTAACAAACTTCTTCTCTCAGTTAGACGGTCAAGAAGCGTCTGAAGTATATGAAATGGTATTAAGTGAAGTTGAAGCACCTTTACTAGACATCATCATGCAACACACACGTGGCAACCAAACACGTGCAGCGAACATGCTAGGTATTAACCGTGGCACTTTACGCAAAAAATTAAAAAAATACGGCATGAACTAAGACTTAACGTCTAAGTGATTGTAAGAAAACGGGCTTTCCAGCAATGGAAAGCCCGTTTTTGTTGATATGTCCCCCCATATGTACCCCCGTTGTTTTGTTGCCCCTTCCTGTATTCGATTCCGCTTTCCTTCAACGTAATTCCGAAGCTAAAACTTTAACTTTTACTCATGGTTAAATATCAGATAATGATACAAAAAATGCTTAGTGCGTCAGATTCTGTCGCAGGGTAGTATTATGCTCATGGCATAGATAATCGGGAGAACATCGATGCAAATCAATATCCAACGCCAAATTGCCATGCTGGAACAAATACCTGCTCATCCAAGGCGCATTACCGCTAATGACATCACTGCAAGACTGCAAAGTCGTGATTTTGATATTGGATTAAGAACCGTGCAGCGGGAATTAAAAGCCATGTACGACATGGGGCTGTTTGGCATAGTGCTCGATGACAGAAGCAAGCCTTTTGGCTGGTCGATTGCCGCCTGTTGGCGTGGTCTTAACTTGACCTTGATGGATAATCACATGGCATTGGCATTTTACACCCTAAAGCACAGTGCTAGCCAACTGCTGCCTCCCCAAAGCCTTAAGCAGTTGACCCCTTATTTTGACCGTGCAGATCAAATATTAGGAAATGATCCTGATAACCCTTGGCTTTACTGGGCCTGCCGCGTGGCGCAGTTACCTAAACCTTTTCCTTTTATAATTGAGCAGCAAGATCCACAAATATTTGAAGCTGTGCAATCGGCACTGCTTAACAAGCGCCAGATTGCCTGCCAAATAAAGCGAGTGATCCAAGGGAAAAGCTATTGGCTTGATTACACGCCCATTAATCCTGAAGGTATACAAATATCAGATGGTGTCGCACTACTGACCTTTACCATTGGCACGGTTGAGCCAAAACTTTTTGCCAAATCCATCGACTTACTACGTAATGTGCGAGTGCTGGACACCCCTTCCATTACTCGAAGTGAAGCTAATATTGCCCGTAGAAAAATGGAAAACCAAGCGGAGTTGATTGATATTGAATTGCTTTTTTCTGCATCAGCAAACTTTATCATGCGCAATGCCAAGCTCAGTGACAATCAAACTGTTAAGCAGTTAGAAGATAAACGCTATCTGGTTGAAGCAACCGTTGAAGACACCTCAGGATTAAGAACATTGTTGTGGAGCATGGCTGACAATGTCGAAGTGCTGGCACCAGCCAAATTAAGAGCCCATTTCACTCGATTAATTAACAAGGTCAATGCGCGCTATCAAAATGCTGCGTCTTAGGCTGTCGCACCCTTAAGTTACGCTGTTTAGCGTAACTTCAAGGAGATGAATCGATGTTTGACTTACTGACGCAAAACAGCCCATCACCTCGCATTGCCGTTTTCGGTGTGGGAGGCTGCGGCTGCAATACCATAAATCAACTTAGCCAATCGCCATTCAATGACAACGTCCTGCTGATTGCCGTCAATACTGATGCACAATCACTGCAGGCCTCTCAATCTAGCACTCGATTACAAATTGGCATTGAAGCCACTAAAGGATTAGGTGCGGGCGCTAAGCCCGAAAAAGGTCAAGCTGCTGCGCAGGAGTCTGAAGCACAAATAAAAGAGCTTATTGAACTCGCCGACATCATTTTTATTACTGGCGGTATGGGCGGCGGCACTGGCACTGGCGCCATCCCGTTCATGGCTTCAGTCGCCGCAGCGCTAAATAAACCATTAATTGCCGTGGTTACCACCCCTTTTAGTTTTGAAGGCCAGCAAAGGAATCTTCTGGCCAATAAAGGCGTCGATAAATTAATGCAGCACGCCAATGCTGTAATCGTGTTACCTAATGACAAACTGGCTAAAACTCTGGATAAGAAAGTCAGCCTAGTTAACGCCTTTTTTGAAAGTAACCGTATTTTGCAAGATGTATTGCTGGGGTTAACCACCACCATTAGCCAATCAGGTTTGATTAATATCGATCTCAATGATTTCATTGCGGTGGTAAATCACCATGGACGAGCCGCTATGGGAGTGGCGAAGCAAATGCCAGGTGCAGATATCCAAGTGACGATTAATAGCGCCCTTAAAAATCCATTACTGGAAGACGTTGAGCTGACTCATGCCAAAGGAGCGATTGTCAGTGTGATGGCATCTGAAAATATTGAGCTCAGCCAATATAATATGATTGGCGAAACCCTGCAGCAGCAACTCGACCCTAGTGCATTGGTGATAATTGGATTAACCATAGTGCCTGAGCTGGATTGCGAGCTGGAATTGATGGTGATTGCCACCGGTATTCAAGCCACAACCGACCAATCAGTAATCATTATGGATGATGTTAAAGTACCGCCTTCAACAGACCGCTTTGCATCAGTAGAGCTGCTTAATCTTCACGATTTTCTAAAAGAAAAGTCTGTAGACAGTAACGATGATAATCATTGCTTAGCTGAGCTCGATGTCCCGACTTATACCCGTAACTTAAATCAAAAAACAGCAGGGCAATAATATCGGCCCCTAGGGTGAGCCGCTAGCTGCTGCTATATCTTTGATAGCATCAGAGAAGGCTCACTCCTTTCAAGTCGATCGACTTCGGCAGTACTAACTTGGCTTTATCAACTGCATGGGTGCAACTTTGCCTGCTGTTAGCCTTGCTACTTTGACGATGACTACCACGATAATTTTTACAGCCCCAGAATTCCCCCCGAGCGCTTTTTCTTAGTACCATATCAGCGCCGCAAACGCTGCATAACGGTGTGGTATGGGCGCATTGATCATTAAGACAGACTTTAAAGCCTGCAAAGCGTTTACGGGTCATGGGGCTTGCACAAAGCTCGCAGCCTGCTTCTTTGTGGTCGCACAAAGGAAAGTGGCAACAGGAATAGAATGATTTAAAGTTACCGGTTCTTTGCTTTAATACTCCTGTGGTGCAGCGAACACAGTTAATATCTTCAAACAGCCTTTGCACTATAGAGGTCGTAAATTCTGCTTGCTCAATGGCATAACCATCTTGAATAAGCTCTGTGACAAACGGGCTGACGTCGGTCATATCGGCCAGCACATAGGCGCGATGCTTAGCACGGGTTAACGCCACATAAAATAACCGTCGCTCTTCAGCGTACTTAAAGTCTTCTTCTTTTGCTAAAAAGGCATCTAACAAAGGCGGGATGATTTTATTTGATGGAAAGCCATGCTGGCCGGTTTTCATCCCGATGATCACCACATAGTCAGCCTCTTTACCTTTAGCGCCATGAAAGGACTGACACTCAATGGTTATATTGGAGTATTGCTGATTCAGTAGTCTTAGGGCATTACTATCTGGCAGCTGAAACCAAAAGCGGGCCAGTAAGTACACTGTCGGTTGCTTTGCGCCAGCTTTAAGCTTATTGACCCTAGCACTAATCGCCGACAATGCTTGCGCTAACGCATTAGGGCTTGGGTTGTCACCTGTGGCGGCTTCATGTTCGCCGCGCTTAATCACTGATACCGCCGCTTGGGTCACTGTCACGTTGGAGCGAATCTGTTTTTTAAGCTGCGCCGGATTTTGAGTGACAAACTGGGTAGCAACATCGCCAATGCTGCTATTAAATCTAAATGTTTGGTCAAGATAGCTTGTCGCAGCTGCGCCAAAATAGTCACTAAAATGGGTCGTTAGGCTGACATCTGCGCCACTAAAACGATAAATAGCCTGCCAGTCATCGCCAACACAAAATAATGAGGCTGTGGTTTTACTCTGTGCTGAGTAAGCCTGTGTTAATGCTTTAACTAAACGCGCTCTAGGCTCGGAGATATCTTGAAATTCATCCACCATAATATAACGCCACGGGCTAATGAATTGCCCTGTTTGTATATAGTTAAGCGCCTTGGCAATCATGTCTTCAAAATCGATATCGCCATTTGCAGCTAACTGCTGTTGGTAAGCGGTTAATATGGGCTGGAGCAATTCAAATGCCTTACGGCTTTGCTTGGGATCAGTAGCTTGATTAAATAGCTTGTCTAGGCCTTTATTATCAAGGCAAGCCGCTTTGTATAAACCAATAAGCTGACTAAATAATTTGGCTAATTCAGTCACCCGCCCAAGCTCATTAAGGGTTGCCAGTATCGCGTCATCGGGCAGCGGCGCATATTGCAGTTCAAATGCCGTTAATGCCTGTTGCAATTCTGCCGTTAACTGGCCCTTTTTATGCTGATAGTAAAATAGCTCAATACAGGCAGTATCATGCTGTTGATGTAACTCGCGTTTCCACTGTATCGACTCAAGATAAGCCTGATTATCGATATAACTGGCGGTATTATTAGCCTCATCAATGCCGTAATATTCAATATAAACATCATATTCTGGCAGGTAAAAATCAGGCTGGTACTGGCGAAAATCAACACTACTAACATCATGCTCATACTTGGCTTCATAGCGATATTCAATGCCGTTTTTAAATAGCCAGTTAGCAATATACAGTTCGCCGAAACTCTTAACCCGCTCGCCTTTAAGCGTGCGAATATCATTGTCAGTTAAGTATTGGAAGTACTCGCCTTCGGATTCAAAATCAAATGGGCTTTTTTCCACATAATAATATTGGCTAAAAAACTCACACAGCCGTTTGCGGAAAACCTCATCTTTAAGCAAGTAGTCAAGCTGGAGTTGTAACCATTTCTCTTTGGCTTGGTCATCTTCTGCCAATGGTGACAAACTGGGCTGCTTGCCTTCCACTGCTGCAATAATCCTTAAACCAAGGCTGTGAAAGGTGCTGGCTTTGATATCATCAGTGCCGAGTTTTTGTTTGATGCGGTCATCCATTTCATCAGCGGCTTTGCGGCCATAAGCTAACAATAAAATATCCGCTGCTTGCGCTTGACCGCTGGCAACTAAATAGCCTGCACGCCCCACCATTACACTGGTTTTACCGGTGCCAGCCCCTGCCAGTAATAAATTGTTATCATCATCTATAACGCAAGCGCGGCGCTGTTTATCGGTTAATGGCTTTGATTCAACATTATCAAAAAAGTCTGCATATTTGACTAATTGCCTGTCAACATAAGCCGAACGAATTTGCGCTATCTTGGCGTTATTCCAATGATAAAAGCCAGATAATTTCACTAACGCAGCGTTAAGCGTTACCGATAACCCCGCCGATTTACACCATGGAAACCAGCGGCGATATTCACGTTTAATGCGAGGCTGCATTTGCCCAAGTAACGACTGACGTAAATACTTATTCGCTAAGGTATGCTCAATGCGGGCAACTAACTCACACAGCTGCTGCTCATGAGCTTGCGCCCAATATTGTTCAATCTCTTGTTTAAATTTGGGGTTAGAAAAATATCCCAGAAATGGCACCTGATAAAACTGGCCTTGGGCTTGAAATCGAAGCAAACTGCCTAAAAAGCTTGGGGTAAACTCGGCTGGCGCAACCAGTTGCTGCCAAGTAAATTGTTGCAGCTGAGGTACAGGTTTTACTGTAAACCAATGCCTAAATAAACGACCTTGCTGAGCACGAAACTCAATGCCATTAGCCGATAATTTAATGGCATCTGCAGCGCCTAAATACAGGCGCCCAAACCAACTATGCTTGATCGTTTTTTCTGATTTTTTAAATTTTTCTGGTAACAATTTACAACCTACGACTTAATGGCTGAACAGCAAACTATTGATATTTAGGCGTCACTATAGCTTAATCTTAAGCGCCTAAGCATGATCTTTATCTGCTAATGATTTAGCGATGGGTAATTGAGTTAACCGCAACTGGGGTTAATGAGATAGACAGGCGTTTTATGTAAGCAGGCTTGCGGGCTATCGCTATGAGTAAGCTCAAAAGATAGCGATTAAGATCTCGTCTAATTTAGAGCTATGAATAGGCTTAGTGACAACCTCAGTACACCCCATGCTGATCATATCGATACGGGTTTGCTCAAAAGCATCTGCGGTACAGCCAATAATTAACGGCTCATTAGCCAAGTTTAACGCTTTAATTGCCTTGGTCGCGGCAATGCCGTCCATCACCGGCATATGATTATCCATGATCACCAAGTCAAAGTGTGTTGCTTGCACTTTATCGACACCAATTTGACCGTTTTCAGCGACCTCACAATCAAAGCCGCGTTTGTTGAGGAACATCTTCATCACTTTTACATTGATTTTATTATCTTCAACAATAAGCACTTTTAAACCTGAGCCATCAAACATAGAGCTATGATGACCTGTGACCTGTTGCGGTTTGGCATCTAATTTAATCGGTATACTCACTCTAAACTGGCTACCTACCCCCAGCTCACTATTGAGTTCTATGCTACCTCCCATAACATTCACCAGCTCAGAGATAATCGCCAGCCCTAGCCCAGTGCCGCCAAACCGACGGGTGGTATCCGCTTCAGCTTGAGAGAATGCCTGAAAAACATAATCTTGTTTATCTTTATTAATACCAATACCGCTATCAGACACAATAATTTCTAATAACGGCTCAGCCTCATTATTGATGACGTTAATTGACGCGGCAATATGGCCTTGAGGGGTAAACTTCCACGCATTATTGAGCAAGTTTTGTAGTATTTGTTGAATTCGGATCTTATCAGCGACACAAACTTTATCTTGCTCGCCAGCCGACTCAAAGCTAAATGCCAAGCCTTTTTCATCGCACAAGGCTTTATAAATCGGTTCAACTTCCGACTTGAGTTCGTTGATGGTAAAACGGGTTAAATTTAAGGTTAATTTCCCCGCTTCAATTTTTGAAAAATCCAAAATATCATTGAGCACAGATAGCATGTGCTTTCCTGATCTCAATAAGGTATTGACCATCTCTTCTTGTTCAACATTAAGAGAAGTGTCTTTAATCAGTTCTGTCATACCTAACACGCCATTCATTGGAGTGCGAAGCTCATGACTCATTGATGCTAAAAACTGCGATTTTGAGATATTTGCGGCATCGGCTTTTTTGGCAGTGAGTTTTAACGAGTCTTCCAATTCTTTGCGCTCAGTAATATCACGCTCAACCGCCATAAAACCTTCTAGCTCACCTGAATCATCATACAGCGGCCCAATTTGCACCTCTAACCAATAGGCTTCGTTACTCTTGGTGTAGTTAATTATCTCAAAAGTACCAAAGCCTCTATTTTTTATTAGCTCACCAATTTTACGAGCCGTTACTTTGCTAGTCTTTGGCCCTTGCAGTAAATCTGCGGGTTTCATGCCCAACACTTCATGTTTTTTATAGCCTGTCATCTTCTCAAATGCACCATTGACCCAAATTATTTTGATATCAGGATCGGTAAATACCACCGCATCTCGCATATATTTGACAACCCGCGCAAGTCGAGTTGATTCAGCCTCTTTATTTTTTAAATTTTCCGCCTGTTGCTCAAGTAATTGCTGTGAGCGAGCTAATGACTGAAAGGGGGATACTAAGATTTTTCTACCCAAAAAATACAAGAGTAAAATGGTCATACTGGTAGCAAGCAGCATTCTAAGAAATAAGCTTCGTAAGAAGTCTGACTCTATTTTTTCAACAAATTGTGGCGATGATGCATACAGAAGATAAATATCAAATTGGGGGATCATTTTCGCTTGAGTCTGCCAGCCACCCTGGGGAGACATAGCCCAGTTAAACCTGTCTTGTCTGATCCCAAACCAATGATTTTTATCTGCAATTAATCGACCTATTAATTGCGAGTCATTTAACTGGATAATATAAGCAGTCAAGCCCTCAGCTAATGCGTGATATCGTATCGGCTCAGTGATTAATAAGTAATCTTGGCCACGCTCGTTAAAAAAGATATAGTTGTTATCATTAAGAATTGACTCATCATTAATCCCCTCAACCAGGTAATGTCTTAGTTGCTCCCCAAGCTCAAATTCAAGATAAATGCCCTCGCCAGCAAAGTCATACAGGTTCACAAAAGTATCTACATCATGTGGTTTTATCAGTGATAGTTGGTCATGTAAGGTATGTTTATCATCAACACCTTCTAGCGTCGCGCTGATAACATCAGGGTAAGTGGATATTTTATTAACATCCCTTTCATGGGCGCCGATGAACTCGGCAACGTATTGTTCAATTGCAGAAAATTTACCTTTTAAATTCTCTTCATTGATGAGTTTTGCAGTTTCAGCGGCCTGATTGGACACAAAAATATAACTGGACGCCATAAAGGTAATGGCCCCCAACAAAATAAACAGCGAAAATAAATGCATTCCATTTTTTTTATCAAACCACATAATAAATTCGACGCCTTAGGCTTACTGCTCAATCAATTTAACCGCATTAATATCATCGTATATCGCCATACATAAATCGTTTTCATCTAGCGCCTCATGGGCATCTGGGGCGCTATGGCTAAATACACTAAATGGTGCCTGATATTGTTTTATTAATCCGTCAACCGGCGCTGTCATCGACTCCAGTGCCTGCTTCATTGCGATGCGATTAGTGACTATATTGTCAGTAAAACTGACATTATTGGCGGCTGCGATAAAAATTTTACCGAGATCATAACCATGAACAAAGCCTGCCGGCGATTTGATGTTTTTATCAACAAACTGCTCTGGAAACATAGCTTTAGCATCATTAAAAACCTGCTGATTAAAATCAGTTACCTCTGAGCTATAAAAATTAAAGCATGATTGTATGAAGTGTAAATTTGCTTTATTGCGGATCTCAAATGGCACCACAGTGGCAAAATCCCCACCGGTAATCCCCCAGTGACTGTATATTGAAATATCCAAACCCAGCTCAGCCACAGCGGCTACGATTAACGCCCCTTCTGTGGCCCCTGCGACCATAAATAAGCAGTCAACTTGTTCTTTTTGGGCGGTTGCTAATAATAATCTTGCTTGCGCTGGGTTTATCCCCCAAGCAAACCAAGTTTCCCCCACTTCAGTCATGCCATAAGCCTCAAGGGCAGAAGTCATACTGCGATAATTAGATTTACCCCAAGCGGTATTTTCGAGCATCATGTGTGGTTTTTTACATTGTTTTTGCATCGCAAAATCAACTAAGTGCTTGCCAACTTTTTGATCATCTACCGAAAGCCGAAAAACAAAATTATCTTTTGAGGGGTATCGAGTAATTGGTCCACCAGCAGCCCAAGGGACAAGGGTGAGCAATTGTGACTCATTAATAAAATCTCGATATTTTATTAATGGCGGGGAATGCAGACCGCCTATAAACACTATCCCATTAGGATCTTTCAAAAAACGGTCCATATTCTTTTTGCTTCTGCCGACATTACCTCGATGATCTAAGGTGACAAATTCCACACCAAGGCCACCAAGTTTATTATCTGCCTGTTCAAATGCGACTTTAAAACCCTGTTCAATTGCTAATGACGATTCAATATGACCCGTTCTATCAGCATCAAAGTAAACTTTAAAAAACTTAGGAGAGGCGAGTATCTCGAGGGAATAACTAAATAATAGAAGCAAAAATACAATTTTAAGCATACTGACAATCCTTGGTTGGCATGCGGCAATTTTAGTCAAGCATCTTAGTTATAGCCTACCCTCTGAAAATAACCATATAAATTGTGATGCTATTTGTGCCAGTAACGCAGTCATGCCAAGCTAAGTTAGTTTGATACTCGTTAGGTTTGCCCTACTTTTCAGCCTTACGCAATTTGTATATCTAAGTTTTCAAGCTCATTAACTGAGTCCTTAACTGAGTTAGCTCGCTGCACAATAAACTCGCTAAACACCTTAATCGATTGGCTTTGTTGGTTTTCTGCTAGGCTAACAATACTGAACTTAGCATTCAGTTTCGGCATCAATTGCGGGCTAAGCTGCACCAAGGTGCCCGCTAATAATTCATCACGTACTGCTATTTCTGGAGTTAGCACTACTAAATCTGAATGAAAAATAGCGTCTTTAATTGAGTGAAGCTGATCAAAACGAATTAAACCGGCAAAATCATCTCTTTGTAATTGAAATAAGTCTTCAAATTGATTGGCGATGGTAATGGGCAATTTCAATGGGATCGCCAAAGGATAATCTCTAAATGTCGCTAAATATAATCTCGGCAGCTTAGTAAGCGGGTGATCAGGACGACAACAAAATATCACCGGAAATGGTGGCAGCGCTTGTAAGTGAAGTAATGGGTTATCTTCAAGCTCAGTCACTTTGGCTTCCGCAACAAACAAATCCAACTTTCCTTGAAGTAACAGCTCTGTTAATGATTGCCAATGATCCACTTTAAAATCAATGGTCATTTTGGGACAAGCCTGAATAAACTGCCCCAATATAGGGCCCACTAAACAGTTTGATGGAATAGGGCTGGCGCCAATGCTAATTTCATGCTCATTTTCACCATGAAAGCTGGCGATATCGCGTTTTAGTTTATCGTGCTGCTTTACAATGTTTTGGCAATGAGCTAATACCATTTCCCCCAAAGGGGTTAGCGTCATATTTTTAGAGTCGCGCTGAAATAGCTTACCACCAACTAATAATTCGAGTTTTTGCAAGCTTTTGGATAGTGACGGCTGAGTAATATTTAACTCTGCGGCAGCTTTATGAAAGTGTTTTAATTCAGCCAATACAACAAAGTATTTAATGTGACGTAATTCCATATCAATCCTACTTATATTTAAACTGAATTATTTAAATTAATATTTCCGTGCTAAAATTTATAAAATAATGTTCACCAACTAATCTTTATCAAATAACATAAAACACTAACTATTAAGCCAACTATTAAATAAATTATTATCTCTAGCTATAAAGATACTTAACGCTATTTAGCAGTAAAAATGTACCATTGTTATTATTTTATTAGTAAAGCTAATGCCGATAGTTCAATTAGCCTAATAATCACAACAATCACCCTGTAGTGACTGTTTCACTTTGTATCACCATAGGCGCCAAGTAAACTCAATTCACTCCATTTAATCTCTTATATAGCTGATATTTTTATCTAAAAAAAGTCAAACCATTGGTTTTTAAGCTTATTTATTTTATGATTTGATCGCTAGCCTTTATTGTTTTTCACAAAAACTATCAGTTGATTCATAAAATGCATTGGCCGCTAACGCAAATACACGTTAAATATTCATGTGACAAATTTGTTAAAAATTTGCATTCACAAATAATAACGGAAGAAACGACAATGAAACTGAACAAAGTTCATATAATGACCCTAGCGGCCATTTATGCGGGTGCTGCCGGAGCGAGTGCTGATAGCGCCAATGCTGATGGTGCATACTCGGCCAATATTAAGCCTATAGTTATTACCGATGCAATTAAGCAATATAACGACAATAAAAATAAAGATCGTTTATCTGGAGAGGTAGTGACACAAACTCGAAATAGTAATGGACGTAATGTTCATCGTGCTATTTCAAGTGTTGATCAAAAAGTTCCCTTTGTTTATGAAGATGATGTTGAAGGTGAGCAAACTTATATTATTCAGTTATCTGACAAGCCAGTTTCATTATATCAAGGCGGTGTTGCTGGATTAAATGCTACGACTCCTCGAACCAGTAAAATCCCGGCGGCATTAAGCCCACAGCTGCATGATAAAGTTGATATCAATAGTACCGATGTACAATCATATCGTAGTTACCTTAGTGAAAAACAAGCTAGCGTAAGCTCGCAAATTACCAGCTTGGTAGGTAACACTAAAACTATCGCTAACTATCAGCTTGCCTTTAACGGTATGTCGATGCGTATGACTCAAGATCAAGCAGCAAGCGTTGCCGGCTTATCTGGTGTTGTCAGTGTGACCCGTGAAATCATCTACCAATTACAAACTGATGTGGGTCCACAGCATATCGGCGCTGACAAGTTTTGGACCGGTGAAGTTACTGGTGAAGCGTTCACCGGTAAAGGTATTGTTGTAGGTGTGCTCGATACCGGGATTAACACCGACCATGAATCGTTTGCAGCACAAGGCGATGATGGCTACGTACATCAATTACCAGCACGATATGATGGCTACATTGGTGATTGTGAGCTTGAAGAATTTGCCGGCATGTGTAATGACAAGCTTATTGGTGTGCGCTCTTACCCTGTGATTACCGACACTTATAGCGATGAAAGTTTTCAACCTGATAAAGGCTGGTGGGAAATCGAAGGTCCATTAAGACCTGCAAATGGCGAAGATTACAACGGCCATGGTTCACACACCGCCTCTACCGCTGCCGGTAATATCATATTAGATAGTACCTATATGGTGCCTGATGTTGGCGTAACCAGTGACGGCAAACCAACGGACTTAATGTTACCGCGTATTTCAGGTGTCGCGCCGCACGCTAACGTCATTATGTACCAAGTGTGTCACCCAGGTGACGGCAGCTTTAATAATTATACCGGCTGCCCTGGTTCTGCATTACTTGCGGGTATTGAAGATGCAGTCGCCGATGGCGTAGATGTGATTAACTACTCAATTGGTACTGCTTATGGCGCATTCCCATGGGAAGACCCAATGGAGATGGCCTTTTTAGCAGCACGAGAAGCCGGTATTTCGGTATCAGCCTCAGCGGGTAACTCTTTTGACCCTTCTGAAGCAAATGTACGCCGCGGCGCAATTGATCACTTATCCCCTTGGGTGACCTCTGTTGCAGCAACCACGCATACACGTGAGTTTAGTGTTGAAGGTAAAATGCTTACTGGCGCAACTGGCGGCGAGCAAGAGCTACCAGAACTTGTTGGCGGCGGGATTACCGAAGGTTATACAGGCCCTGTGATTGAAGCAAAAGCCTACGGCTGGGAATATGAAAAATGTAATGAAGCCTTCCCAGCAGGCTTTTTTGATAACTCTCCTGAAGGCATTCCATATGACACTGCGCCAATTGTAGTCTGTAAGCGTGGTGATATCGCTCGTGTACAAAAAGCCATTAACGTAGCCGAAGGCGGTGCAGGTGGTTTTATTTTACGTAATGCCAGCTCTACAGAGTCGGTTAATAACGACCCTTATGTGATCCCCGGTATTCACTTGCCTTATAGTGGTTATTATGGTGATGCTTCAACTAACTGGTTTGGTTTATCAAGCTGGTTATCTAAAGGCAGTGATCATCAGTTAACCATCACGGCTTCAAATGTGGTGACGACTGAACGTGTGCCTAATGCGTTAGCTGACTTCTCATCTCGTGGACATAACTTTGATAACCCTGAAGTCATGTCACCAAACCTTGCCGCTCCTGGTGTTGATATTTATGCGGCATGGGCTGATGAAATGCCGTTTTCTGGTGTAGGTGTACCTGGTGACTACAACACCATTAGTGGTACTTCAATGGCAGCGCCCCATGTTGCAGGTGCAATGGCATTATTAAAGCAAGCACAACCAAGTTGGACACCAGCACAAATTCAGTCAGCATTAATGATGACTGCGAATTTAGCTGAAGTGACTCGCACGGTTGAAACTTACCCCTTTGTTGATTTAGAGCCAGCAGGCTTTAGTGATGCAGGTAGTGGCGTGATTAACGTTGCTCGCGCATTTAAAGCGGGTTTAATCATGGATGAAACCGGTGATAACTACCGCGCGGCTAACCCTAAAAATGGCGGCACAGTTAACACCCTAAACGTGCCATATTTTTACAATGAAAGCTGCAGTGGCACTTGTACCATGATGCGGACATTTACCGCGACAGCTGATGGCAGTTGGACTGTGGATGCTGAGTCGCTGGCAATGGATGGCGCAGATATGCTGTCGCTTGAAGTGTCGCCTAAGACATTTAGCCTTAGCAAAGGCGAAACTCAAGCCATCATGCTCACAGCAACAGTGTTAGAAGTTCAAGCACCGGGTGCAGATTCATCATCTCTACGCTTACTAGGTGATGTGACTATTACCCCTGCAAGCACGGATATGCCAATGCAACATTTACCGGTTAGCATTCGCTACAGTGGTACCAGTATGCCTGAAAATGTGGTCGGTAATATCCACCGCCAACAAGGGCATATTTTAACCCCTGAAATCACCACTGAAGAAATTCAAACCTTTAATAGCCGCGTTAATGGCTTAGTTAAAGCGGAACTTTTTGATGTGCAAATGCAGCGCAGTGATGTGCGCGACTTAGACAATACCGCGCAATCACGTATTGATGATGGTCAAGTGGTTAACTTCTTTGACGTACCAGAAGGCACTAAGCGTATCGTGTGGGAAGTGGTTAAAGCTGACTATAATGCTTATGCATCAATCGATATTGGTATGGATGTCAATAACGACGGTGAGATCCAGTGGAATGAAGAAGCCATTTGTTACTCTCGTATTGATAACAACGATTACTGCGCGATCAATAATCCAACTCCAGGAACTTACTGGGCTTATGGCTCTAACTATAAGTATGATTATGAAGATGCAGCTAACCTTGCTGATAATATGACCTTCGCTTTAGCTATCATCGGTGATCAAGATGACGCTAATCTGACTGCCGTTGGCCCAGATTCATCAAATGGCATGGACCCTTACCGCGTACAGTTAAACTATGATTTAGCTGATGCTGTAGAGGGCGATGTTTATTATGGTTATGTGGGAATTGGTAGCGACAGCTATAACGATGATAACTTAGGTTATATCCCAGTACAGCTTATTCATGACGGTAGCGACACCGAAATTGAAGCCAGCCATACCAGTGCCAAGGCCGGTGATATTGTTGAGTTTGAAGTCAGCCTAGCGCCTAACTTGTTAGGTGGTGAGCGTCAGTTAACCTTAAGTACTGAACTCGCTTCAGGCTTCCAGTTAATTGAAGACAGCGTTCAGGTTTCTGGCTTACCACAATACACTGAAGACATGACAATTGATGGTAATACCATTGCCTTTAATACTGTGCAACCTTCGTCATTAGATACCCCACGTCACTATGTGTTTACCACGAGTCTAGAGGATGCGACGTGTCGTATTCCTGCGCAAATGCAGGGCGCGAGTGACACCTTTGTGGATGTACCAAGTGAGTTTGGTTTCTCTGATTTAGGCATTACTGGCTACTCTAACCAATATTTGAGTATTCCAATGTCAGCGAATGATTTACCTCACGTACCTTTATACGGTGCAGAGCAAGACATGCTGCATGACTTACTTGAAATCTCACCATTTGGTTATGTGAAATTTGACGAAATGCCAGATTTCTATAATTACCATTATGAGTTTAATGATGTGTTCCAAAGCTTCCCTGACACTATGGTTGCCCCATTGTGGCGTGGTGATGTGATGATGCCAGAAGTGGCATTCCGTGAAGATATCGGCGCAGTCACTAACCTAGTATATGGTGCTGTGGTTGATGATTATTATGTGTTCCAGTGGAAAGGTGGTGCAGAAATTAATAACCGCTTTACCGGTAACCGTAACCCAGATGCATCAGCTTACTTTGATGTTGAAACCATTATCTCAACTAAGTTAGATTTTGCCCCTGGTGCCCATGAAATCATGTTTGGTTATCAAGCGCTGCAAACGGCTAACGATCATTTTGGTTCAATTGGTCTACATGGTTATTACGGTGAGCGTGGCACCTACCAGCCTGTCGGTGGTTGGTACAATGACGGTTTTGCCTACAATAACGTTGATGAAAAAGTGGCTGAAGGCATGCTAGTTTGTGCTGATTATCAAGGCCCTGAAAGCTCAGCATTAACGGTTAGCTTCTCTGCCCGTGTATCAGCTGCAGCTGTTGGAATGGATAATGCAGTAAAGGTTAGCAGTCAATACGCTGATTCAGAGTTAGTGACGGTATCCCATACGGTTTCATCAGCAAGTAATATTCAAGTTGCAGGTTTTACAGACCAAGTAATTGAAGAGAATAGCTCTCTTACAATGAATGTTGTCTATGCTGACCTTAAAGGCACAGTCAATGGCATTATGGTGGCAGGTGATAACATCACTGCTAAAGTTGAAGGTGATAGCATCACGATTACCCCTGATGCTGACTGGTTTGGTGAAACCATGGTATCTGTAACTGTGCATGATATGGCTTACCCGTCTGATCAAGCAACCACCAGCTTTAAGCTAACGGTTAACTCTGATGGCGTAGAGCCTGTAGCGCCAGCACCTGAAGTTCCTGTTGTTGAAGAGAAAAAATCAAGCGGTGGTAGCTTAGGCTTCTTAGCATTAGGTGTACTAGGTTTATTCGCTGGTCGTCGCCGTAAGCTTCACTAAATATTAAGCTTCACGATTATATAGGCATGTTAAGCAAACAATACCTATGAGAAAGGCCCTCTGATGAGGGCCTTCTTTTTAGTTTGATTTTATTAAACCATGAAAATAACTACACTTAAACTCAGCTTTTAACCTTTAAGAACCGCGTTAATTTATAACGCTTATTCACTAAGTTCTCTCCCACCCAATACAAACCTGACAGTGATAAAAACAAGCCCATTAAGCCAAAAAACCAACTGAAAGGATTATTGAAACTGCCTTGATGTAAGTAATCCATAAAATGTAATTTGAACATCAAATCTGCCAGTTCAGTGTCGCTATTTTTGTGGCCAATTAACTGGCCATTAATGGCATTGATGTATATTCGTGTCTCAAGATCATCATCCATGTTGATTTGCCATAAGGGATTGCATTCTTTAGGCCACTCGCTAATCGGCGGCTTAAGTTTATTAGCACTGATAACGCTGCCAGGCCCCCTATAACTGTCGATGGCCAGCGTGGTTGCTAACGATAGGTCAATATGAATCACTTCACCGCTATAGGCATTCACTAAGGTTTGCTGCTGACACTCATGTTTATAACGCATTGCAGTTTCAGTCAGTAAATACACGGGATTGTTATCCAATGAAATGAGTGCTAATTGCTGTTGATTCGGATGGTTTGTCAGTACTTGCTTTGCCGTTATTAGTTCTGCAGCATTGAAATTATAGTCTTCATGGGCAGCATGATGACTATATGCCATGCCTTTTAGCGCCTCGTGTGGGGTGATATTAAAGTAAATACCAGTCCCTAGCCAAATCAAAAATTGTAGGCTAACTAACGCGCCTACCCAGTAATGCCAGACTCGGATCAAATGCTGTAACCGCTTGGCTTTCTTGCCTGGTATTTTACTTGTTCTCACGCTCGATTTAGCACTCATTTCACATACCTCTTTCGGCGTTGCCACACTAACACCAGGCCAGAAAAAACAGCGATAAATGCGCTTATTGAAGTATAAAAGAGTAACTGATTATCAATGGCTTCACCGTCGTTATAATCCATGATGTGCCACTTCCAAAACAAGTCAAACAAGCGCCAGTATTCATGTCGGCGGGTTACCACATCGCCACTTTTAGCGGATATATAGAAGGTTGTCATGCCAATATCATCAAACTCAGCTCGCCACACAGGTAGATGCCTTGCAGATAACTCAGCTGGTGCATTGTGTTCGATAAGGCTAATGGAGCTTAATTGGGTCGCTGAAACCGATGGTAAATATAAAGCTGCGATTTGACGTGCCTGTTGCTCATTAAAGCGTTCAAGTACCTGACCCGTTTGCGCATCGATGAGCAGCTTATCATCTGTTAAATTGACTTGATAAACCGCTTTACTAAGCACGCTTTTAAGGGATATTTGCTGGGCTTTAGGGTAATTTTGATAGACGTTACCTACCGAGTATTGCACTTGAGAAGGGTCTATCACTTCTACTTTGCTAACCACATGATCGCTGCGAATAAAGCCAATATCCATCAACACAAAGTAACTACCGGTCACGCTCCATATGATGATGGGAATCGCCAGCACCAGCATTAGCCACCGATGGAGAAAGTGGGCTGAGAATATTTTTCTATATGATTTTTTGGGGATCAAAATTTGTCGTTACCCTTGTTATTATTTGAACTTAAGCTGTGAATACGATTAATTCTAACTAAATATTGAGCATCTAAATTACCTGACACCCCTTAATTTTCATAGATATTTCATTGTGATAGTTTCTTATTAAGGCTTCGCTCGATACTTTATTTTGTGTAAAGTATGCTTGCATATACCGAAAAGAATACTGCTAGCCATACTAAAAACGACACTGATAACAACACTGATAACAACAGTGCTAACTACACTGATAACAGCAGTGCTAACTACACTGAAACAGCTGTGATAACAACACTAATAACAACAGTGCGAACTACAGAACCCACAAAAGGATTTACATGAAACTGCCTCAACAACTCAGCTCGACTATCTTGTTAACCATTTCGGCACCGATTGCTTTTGCAACCTATGCGCCCTTGCCTGAGCCAGTTTCAAATAATGCCATCGCCAAAGTCACTACAGATAAAACCCAGTACTTACTGAGTTTTACTGGGCTTGCTGAATCAAAGGATTATCTCGCGGTACATAACAAAGCGTGGGCACTTGATCTATCGAGTCCCAATAACCAATGGCAGCCCATTAAAGATATCCCTTTTGTCGCTCCTTTGGCAGGAAGGTTGGCTTCTATAGCCGTAGGTGTGAATGACAAAGCTTATGTTTTTGGTGGCTATACTGTGGCTAAAAATCATGATGAAATTAGCACTGTCGATAATTACCGTTTCGACATCAGCGCTAATGAGTACCAGCGTATTGCCGACATGCCCGTCGCTGTTGATGACACGGCAGCCAGCGTTTATCAACAACGCTATGTATATTTATTTGGTGGTTGGCACAACGACGGCAATGTTAATTTAGTGCAAGTGTATGACACTCAAACCGATACTTGGTCTCAGGCAAGCCCAATACCTGCACCTGCTGTTTTTGGTCAAGCTATTGCCATGGTTAACAATAAAATTGTCTTGTGCGATGGTGTGAAAGTTCAGGCCAATATTGGTAAACGTCGCAGCTATGCATCATCACCCGTGTGTTTATATGGTGAAGTGAACCCAGAGAATCATTTAAGAATTAGTTGGCAATTACTGCCACATTATTCTATTGCTCAGACTGGAAAGAACAACATGAACAAGCCTGCTATTGCGCATTATAGAATGGCGGCAACAGGTGTAGGCTCTAATAAAAATAGCAATAAAGACAGTGATAGAGACAATAACAAAGCAGGCTACGCCATCTTTATTGGTGGCAGTGACAACCCATACAATTACAGTGGTATCGGTTATAACGGCGCTCCCAGTACCCCACAGCAATATCAATATAGCTTCGACTTTACTAGCAACAGCTGGCTTACCCCAATAAGGCTTGAAACACCCTCAATGGATCATCGTGGTCTCATTTGTCATGAAGATAAGCTGCTAAGAATTGGCGGCATGGTGAGCGAGCAAAAAGTCAGTAATCTTGTGTTGAGCTCACCGCTAAAAACCAATCAAGCTTGCACTCAATAGCAGTACTCATAAAGAGACATATTGCGCCATAAAACGTGATCTAGATAACACTTTTATGGTGCTTGTATTGAGCAATTTAAAGATGCATATAAAATACATGTAAATTAAATACATCTTTGGAATATTCATGACCACAGCTTCAAGCTTTGAGCAATTACAGGCACTGCCCCTCGCATCACTCATTGATTATATTGAAGTGACTCATCATCAATATGTACGTGAAACGGCGCCTTTACTGGTGGAATACACCCAAAGAATGGTGCAAGCACATGCTAGCGACCATGCAGAAATTCAGCCTTTAGCTAACCTTGTACAGGCCTTGGTTTCAGACTTAATGCCACATCTTATGAAGGAAGAACAAATTTTGTTTCCTGCCATGAGACGTTTAGGTGATGGCTTGGAAGTAAACGGTTGTTTTGGCCATATCGGGAACCCGATAAATGCCATGGAACACGAGCATGACCATGCCGCTACTATCTTGCAGCAATTACGTGATTTAACCCAAAACTACCAAATACCTGAAGGTGTTTGTAGTACCTGGCAGAAGTGTTATCAGACGTTAGCTGAGTTTGATGCAGACTTACAAACACATATACATATTGAAAATAATTTATTATTTCCAAAAGCACTGTCCCTGTAAAAAATTTTACCTATAGCGTCATTTGAAAAGTTCATCATTTTTAATGGTTCTTGCTCCCCCAGCAGAACCATTTTTTTTGCTTTAAATGTCTCGTCATAAAATAGTTCAAAAAAAATGCCTCGCATTAACCGAGGCATTTATTCATCACAATAATTTTATACTGCTTTTCTCTCGCTGCGTTGATGTGCCATTCGATACAAAATAGGCAGCACAAACAAGGTTAATAAAGTCGATGAGATAATCCCGCCAATCACCACGGTAGCAATGGGACGTTGCACTTCTGCGCCAGTACCAATATTAAGCGCCATGGGCACAAATCCTAAACCGGCCACTAGTGCGGTCATTAATACCGGTCTCAATCTGATCAAAGCACCATCAATAATGGCATTAAGTAGTTCGCCTTTTTCTTGATATAACTGCCGAATAAAACTCAGTAATACCAAACCATTAAGCACTGCCACCCCCGATAATGCAATAAAGCCAACTCCTGCAGAAATCGATAATGGCATATCCCTAATCCACAGTGAAATCACCCCTCCGGTCAGAGCAAGCGGTATCCCAGTGAAAATAATCAGCGCATCTTTAACTGAGCTAAAAGCCATGACCAGTAAGCCTAAAATGATGGCTAAGGTCAGTGGCACCACTATCGATAATCGTTGACTTGCAGACTCAAGTTGTTCAAATGTACCGCCGTATTCGAGCCAGTAACCCGCTGGAATATCCACTTGCTCGGTAATTTGTTGCTTAGCTTCCGTCACAAACGAGCCCAAATCTCGCCCACGAACATTGGCCGTCACGACAATCCGACGTTTACCATTTTCACGGCTAATTTGATTGGGAGATGGCGCAATGTCTAAGCTGGCGACTTCAGATAACGGCACATACTCACCAGATGGCATAACAATGGGTAGATCTTGTAAATGCTCTACATCTTGGCGGATATTTTCAGGCAGTCGAATAACCATTTTAAAACGGCGATCGCCCTCAAAAATCAATCCCGCTTCATCCCCGCCGATAGCCGTTGCAACAAAGTCCTGTAACTCCCGTACTGACAGACCATAATTCGCCAAAGCCATCCGATCCGGCTGAATAGACAACATAGGCAAGCCAGTAACTTGCTCAACTTGTAAATCCGTTACACCATCAATTTGCTCCAGCACCTCGTGGATCTCATTTGCTGAGGTCAATAGTTGTTGTAAATCATCCCCTACAACTTTAATGCCTAAATCAGCACGAACTCCTGATATAAGCTCGTTAAAGCGCATCTCAATTGGCTGTGTCAGCTCGAAATTATTACCTGGCTGGCCTGATACTGCCGCGACAATATCAGCAGCTAACTTGTCATAACTCATTGTCGGTTCTAGCCATTCATTGCGCGGCTTAAGCATAATGAAGGTATCGGCAATGTTCGGCGGCATAGGATCATTGGCCACTTCAGGGGTACCAATCTTAGAGAACACATTTAACACTTCAGGAAAGTGCTTAATACGGTCTTCCAAGAGTAATTGCATCTCAACAGATTGCTCTAACCCTGTGCCAGGAATACGAATTGCTTGCAGTAAAATGTCTTCTTCATTCAGTTGCGGAATAAACTCTGAACCTAATGTGGTCGCAAGCCAAATAGAAAAAGCCACCAGCGCAACCGCGACACTTAATACTAACCAACGTAACTTCATTGCAAGGATAAGTAGCGGCTTATAAAGCGACTTACTTAAGGTAATAACGCGGCTTTCTTTGTCGCTAATCTTACCCGTCATAAACAGTGCAACAGCAGCTGGAACAAGGGTTAAAGATAGGACTAATGCTGCCAGTAATGCCATTACAACGGTTGCAGCCATAGGGTGGAACATTTTCCCTTCTACGCCAGTTAAACTAAACAATGGAATATAAACAACGGTTATAATTAGCACACCAAATAAGCTCGGACGAATGACTTCGTTGGTCGCCTCAAACACCAGCTGTAACCTTTGCTTGCGCGGTAAAATCTGTCCACCATTTTGCGCCTGAGCTTGGCCTAATCGGCGAATGGCATTTTCGACAATAATCACTGCGCCATCGACTATAAGGCCGAAATCCAGCGCGCCTAAGCTCATTAAGTTTGCCGACACGCCGGCCTGCAACATACCCGTCATTGTTGCTAGCATAGCAATCGGAATAACTGCCGCTGTAATCAATGCAGCTCTTGCATTACCCAGTAAAATAAATAGCACGACAATGACCAGCAAAGCGCCTTCTACTAGGTTCTTTTGCACCGTATACACTGCTTTATCAACCAGTGTGGTGCGATCATAAACCGCTTCAACCTTAATACCTGCTGGCAAAGATGCTTTAATATCTTCAAGCTTACTCGCTACAGCCAATGATACCTGACGAGAATTTTCGCCCACCAGCATCATTGCGCTACCTAGTACTGTTTCTTTACCGTCGCGGGTAGCTGCACCAGTACGCAGTGCTTTGCCAATGGCTACTTCGGCAATATCAGTAATAAACACAGGCGCATTATCTACACGCTTAACGACAACATGCTCAATATCATTAATTGAAGTTAACTGCGCAGCTGAACGAACAGTAAGTTGCTGGCCTTCTCGCTCAATAAAACCTGCACCACGGTTACTGTTGTTGTTTTCAAGGGCTGACTTGATATCACCAAATGAGATGCCATAGGCCAACATCTTCATGGGTAACGGCGTAATGTGGTACTCCTTATCAAAGCCACCTATGGTATTTATCTCGGTAACGCCATGCACTTGCGCTAATTGTGGTTTAATAATCCAGTCTTGAATTTCCCGCAATGCGGTGGCATCAAATTCGCTACCATTAGCTTGCTTAGCATCAGGCAGCGCTTCAATGGTGTACATAAAAATTTCGCCAAGGCCGGTTGAAATAGGCCCCATTTCTGGCTCGATGTCGCTAGGTAGTTTTCCTTTTATGGCATTTAATCGTTCATTAATGAGATTACGAGCAAAATACAGATCCGTACCTTCATCAAATACCACGGTGACTTGCGATAACCCATATCGTGAAAGTGAGCGAGTATAAGACAAGCTCGGTATACCCATTAATGCATTTTCAATAGGATATGTGATTCTTTGCTCGGTTTCTTGCGGCGAATACCCCTCTGCTCGGGTGCTAATTTGCACCTGCACATTGGTAATATCCGGTACCGCATCAATAGGTAATTTTTGATAACTCCACAGCCCTACTGCAACCAGCAGTAGCGTCAAGAACATCATCATCCAGCGTCGAGTAATGGCAAGACGCAAAACTGATTCAATCATGTGCGTCTCCTTTAGTGAACGTGCGCTGCACTAGATTTTTCAAGATCAGCTTTCAATAAAAAGCTATTGTCGACCGCGTACTCTTCACCCACTGCTAAACCCGATAAAAGCTCGCTCATCTGACGGTCTTTTTTACCGAGTGTGACCACGCGCTTTTCAAAACCTTCATCATTTTTAACAAAAATGACTTGCTGATTTTCCATCACCTGTAGGGCGCGATTATCAATGGCTAAGTCGACACTGTGCTTACTTAGGGTCACCTTACCCGATAAAAAGGCGCCTACTGTCCATGACCCTTCGCTATTATCAATTGGCGCTCTAGCACGCAGGTACGCTTCGTTATTCATTGGGTTCAGTAAGTATTCAATAGCAGATGTCACGCTTAATTGTTCAGATTCAACACTGAGCTTTTGGCCGATAGAAACACGGCTTTTCTGACTAGGAAATACTTGATATTCAGCCCAAAGTTGACTGTTATCGACAATGCTCAGTAACACATTATCTGTAGCCAGTTCACCAACGTTTGCATTACGACTCACCACTTCGCCGCTAATTGGCGCTTTAATCGAGTAACGTTTGAGGCTTGCATTAGATTCAACCTCAGCAATCACTTGCCCAGCTTTGACTTTATCACCCACTCTCACATTTAATTGGGTAATCAAACCCGAAAATCGCGCCTTCACATGACTGGTATTGCGCTCAGGGACAATAGTGCGGCCATATAAGGTTAATATCTTTTTGATTTCACCTGCTTGAGCTGAATGAGCAACAATGCCAGAAACAGCCATTTGCTCTGCACTGATATGCACTTGCCCTTCTTCGTGTTCATCATGACCATGCTCGTCTTCGTGTCCATCTTCATGACCATGCTCATCTTCATGCTCATCTTCATGACCATCCTCATGACCATGTTCATGGCCGTGTTCATGGCCGTGTTCAGCATCCTTATTACCATGGGTAGCATGCTGCATCTCGTGACGACTATGATTGGGCTCTGAGTGTTTTTCTTCATGCTGATGCTCAGCCGACGCTTGAACCGATATTGAAAACAATAATGTCATCAACATGGCAAGACGACGCACAAAGAAGTGATTAGAAATACTGTAGTTCATGGTTAAAATCCTTGGAAATCACGAAAGAAGGAATGCTGAGATGCAGGTAATGGTTCGGCGATCAGTTGCTCAATATCAACACCAAACCGCAAAGCAGAAGCCGCTGCATCAATCAGTGCCCGGCGTGAGAACAATAACTCCTCTCTTGCGGTTAGATAATCAAGATAGTTATAAAGTCCCTGTTCATAAGCCTTTTGCGTATCTTCTAAGGCTAAAGTTAACGTGGGAATAATGCTGCTTTGTAAACGATTGACCGTCACAATGGCTTGTTTTCTGCTGGCGTAAGCTCGATACAATTGTGCATACAATTCTCGTAATGCTATCTCTCTATTAATCAGCACTTCGTCTTTTGCCGCCTGCGCCGCAATCACAGCACCTGAGTTTCGCTCACCGCTAAATAAAGGCACACTAAAGCTTGCCGATAGCGCGGTGTCATTGGTTTGCTGCATTTGTTTGACGCCAACTGACCAACTCACATTCGCACTTGATTGCGACTGAGCAAAACGTAATTCAGCTTCTTTCAATTGGCTCTGTGTTAAATATGCTTCAATGGCTGGACTGTATTTCACTTTTTCAAATAACGGGGCTAATGCCACATCATCGGTAAACTCAAATAAACTGCCTTCGAGGCTTTCATAGTTAACTTGAGATTCTCCCCACATCATACTGAGCACTAACTTAGCGTAATCAAGCTGATGCAACTGATTTTCAGCGGTGAGTCTGGTATTAAATACCGCTGCTTGCGCTCTTTTAACTTCAGCATCTGGAGTAACACCCGCTTTAGCGCGTTGCTCAACAACAGTTAAGGTTTCTTCAGCCAGTGTTACTGCATCACCCGCCAGTTGTAATTTGGATTGAGCAGCCAATACATCGATATAGCGACGAGTGGTTTCAGCAAGAATGCCTAAACCGGCAATTTTTTGCTCAGCATCAAGTAGCGCACGCTTTTTATTCACAATCCCAGAGCGTGCATCTAACTTGTCACCGAACTCTATTACAGACGATAACGACACTGTCGTTTCTGCACTATCCACGCCTTGGTAGTCGCCAGTACCTGCCACATTTTCAAACTCTACACCCACTTCAAAACCAGGCGATAGCGCCTGAGTTTGTGCTTCACCATCAAGCGCTAGCTGTCTAAACTGAAATACTTTTAAAGAAGGATGTTGCTGTTGAACTCGTTCTATTACCGTCTGTAACGTCAATGGCGCCGTTGCAGCCTCTGCAGCATAAGCGTTAACTGATAACAGTGCTGACAGCCCTAGAAAACAGCTGCAACATTTTTGAAATAGCGCAGTACGCTGTTTCGAGAAACATGTATTGTAAAACATCTGAGATTAGCCTCGATTTAATACAAAAAGATAACTACCAACTGATAATCTAAGTCTGTTA
This sequence comes from Shewanella sp. 3_MG-2023, assembly GCF_030548765.1. NCBI lineage: Bacteria > Pseudomonadati > Pseudomonadota > Gammaproteobacteria > Alteromonadales > Shewanellaceae > Shewanella > Shewanella sp. 3_MG-2023. The sequence goes on from NZ_JAUOSH010000011.1 coordinate 119,171, forward strand.
AGTCCAGTCATAGGTAAGCGCAGCCGGCTTAGACAAATTCAATAAAGTAATTTGTCCATTTCATAATTATTTTGATTAAAGAGTTAGGCTTGGGGAGGGCGTAAAAAACTAAAGTAAGGGGACTCTACCGCAGTAGAGGTAAACGTAAAGGCCACATAATTTGAATGCACAAGGTTGTTCTGCATTATAGTGTCAGGGTGCATCAAGGTCATGCAACATGAACAACAATTATCTGAACATTCATCGCAGTCATCATCAACATGGATTGAGACAACAAAACCATCATCACATAGTGCAGCACGACTTTGTCTATCTTCAAGTCTGAGGTTCAGACTGATGTCGCTTGCATCGATAGACGGCATTTCATTTACTTGAACCGCTAAATACTCACTATTTTCATCACAATCTTGATGCTCAAAGCTACAATTATCAGCCATCGCAACAACAGACTGCATCGCAAAAATCATGATCAACAATCGCGCCAGCATTGCTGGAAACGATTTATTTTTGACCCTAAAATTGCGATATAAAGCTGACATTAGCGCTTAGTCTTGCCCTGTATGATGTAAACGTAAATAAAAATTTGTCGTACTGATTACAACTGTATCGCGCCAGTTTAAGCTAAACACCTAAAAAACACTATATGGTTTCTTAGCAGAACTGATTCTTAGAATTAAAAATAGATAAAAGCACGACTACAGCACAATTTGAATTTATTATTTTGCCATCAAAAGGCCGTATAGTCGCAGGAGTTTGTTCAAGTAGCGTTATTAGATTAACCCTAGAATGTCTTGTAATTGCTCGACTTCAATATGAGGTAAAATATATTTAGCTTGCCTATTGTCACTAGGTTGATGATTTAACCACACACTTTGACAACCCGCTTTTCTGGCACCTAATACATCACTGATTGAGTGATCACCAATATGCAGTAATTCACTGGGTTTGATGGCTAAGTGGCGGCAACTGAGATCAAATAAGTCACTGTAGGGTTTCATCCTAACCCCATGACCTGGATGCAGCACAAATTGCAATACTTCATCAAGACCAATGCGCGATGCATCAACATTACCATTGGTAATACCCACTAACGGAAAGTGCTTCCCTAAACTGACAAGGCAACTTAGTACTTCATCCGTTATCTTAAAATCACTACGGTGAAAGCTAAAACATTGCATCCCTTGTTGGGCACCTTGGCTAGCTTGTGCTTCACTATAACCCCATTGCAGTAAGCCTTGGCGTAACACTTCATAACGGGCGGCGGTGGTGTCATGGGCCAACTCTTGGTGCTCTGCAATCACCTGAGATTTCAACAAGCGCCACTGGGAGATCCCCCAATTTAACGGCGCTTTAAAGTTATCTTGCATAAAATGCGATATTTCAGCTTCCGCTTTAATAATGTGCGACACGTTGTCATACAGGGTGTCATCTAAATCAAAGCTAATAGCTTTAAACGGTTTAAGTCTTAGGTATTGTTTCATTATTTCCCCTTGGCTTTTTTCGCTCTAGGGTGAGCGCCATCATACACTTTCGCTAAGTGCTGAAAATCAAGGCTGGTGTAGATTTGAGTCGTAGACAGATTGGCATGACCCAGCAATTCTTGCACCGCTCTTAAATCAGCACTTGATTCAAGCATATGCGTTGCAAAGGAATGGCGCAATTTATGCGGGTGAACTTTTGCAGATAATGCTTGCTCCTGACCCCATTTATTCATCCGCAGTTGAATACTACGGTGTGATAAACGTTTTCCCTGTTGGCTGATAAATAACGCGTCACCGGCTTCAGTTGATGGCATTTCAGTCCGTGAATCAAGCCAAGTTTGTAATGCGCTAAGAGCGATTTTACCCACAGGCACAATCCGCTGTTTACTGCCTTTACCCATGACTTTGACTTCCTGTTGCTGAAAATCAATATCGTGAATATTTAAACTCGCAAGCTCTGCTAAACGTAAGCCGCTGGAATAAAACAGCTCCATAATGGCTTTATCTCGCTTACCTAATGAATCACTGGTATCAATATCTAGCAGGTGAGTGACCGCATCTAAATCCATGTTTTTAGGCAGCGGCTTGGCTTGCTTGGGGGCATTGAGGTTTTTGGCAGGGTTGGCTTTAATCACTTGTTCACGCACTAAAAACTCAAAGAATTGTTTTAAAGAAGATAAACATAAAGAGAGTGAGCGAGGACTTAAACCTTGGCGATGAAGTTTGGCGAGAACCGCTTGTAATTGCTCACGGCTTACCGCTAACCATGAATCATCATTCTCGGTTAACTCATTGTGAGTAAATATTATTTTGCTGGCACGATTAATTTCATACAAATAGTTGCGCACACTATAGGGGGATAATTGTCGCTCTGAAATAAGGTAGCGTTCAAATGAGGCTAACCAACTTAGCTGACTCATAACACTACCTCCAAGCAGATCATGATAAAGCTAAAACAGTAATGTTAAAGCTTAAAAAAGTTGTGACATTTAAAATTTCGGCAGCATATGGTCGAGTAAATCGCGTATTTGTTCAAAAAACAAATTATCCATATCCGGATGAAAATGCGCCGCATCAGCTGATGCAACCCCAAAAATCACCTGACCATTTTCATCTGACAGCTTGGTCAATGCTACTGAGCCGACTTCGCCACCAAATAAACGCTTAGACTCTGATTGGGTTAAGCGGCCAAAATAATAACCTTGCTGAATACGCTGACGCCAAATCTTAGCCAATTCGCTGTCAATATCATGCACGGTTATCAGCCTTACATGGGTAAAGCCGAACTCTTGCTTAAGGCTTTGTGACACCAACTGTCTTAATTGGCCTAAATCTTCACACTTTAGAATGTCTAAGGATAACTGCCGATTAAAGCGAAAAATTTTCTCGTTCTCGGTGGCTATCTTCATTAATGAGGTAATTTCTTCTTCAAGCTGGGTAACTCGGGTGCGCAGCATTTCTTGCCTGCGCTCGACCAATGACACTGCGCCGCGTTCGTGATGAGATAAACGCATCGCCAGCAATAATTCAGGGTAACGATTAAAGAACTCTGGATTTTGCAGCAAATACTCGCGGATCAGGTGCTCATCGATGGCTAAATCCTCCATCGATAATGTCGGCATGCTTAAGTCAGCGCCCAAATCAGCTGCTGCTTTGGCATTTTGGGCGAGCATTTTTTTGGTATTAATTACATCGGTCATAACTGGATTTGTCCATCAAATACATGTTCAGCAGGTCCAGTCATCCATAACGGCTTGCCCTCACCTTCCCAGTTAATGTTTAAACTACCACCGGGTAAGTCAACTTTAACTTGGTTATCTAACTTATTTTGCAAAATCCCAATGGCCACTGCAGCACAAGCGCCGGTACCACAAGCCAATGTTTCACCTGCGCCGCGCTCATAGACTCTAAGCTTAATATGGCCACGATTAACCACTTGCATAAAGCCAACGTTAACCCCTTTAGGGAAACGCTCATGACGGGTCAGCATAGCGCCAATTTCTTCCACCTCTGCAGTGGCAACATCATCCACATCTAATACACAATGGGGGTTGCCCATAGAAATGGCACCACAAAGAAACGTTTGCTTGGGGCTTGTTAATAAATAGGTTTTTTCGCTGCGTTTGGCCCGAAATGGGATTTTACTGGGCTCTGTGATAGGCACGCCCATATTCACGGTAACGCTGCCATCACGCTCTAAGCGCAGGGTCATTTTACCTGAGCTGGTGCTAACGCGGATTTTGTATTTATTGACTAACCCTTTGTTACGCACAAAACGCGCAAAGCAGCGGGCGCCATTGCCACACTGCTCAACTTCACTACCATCTGCATTAAATATGCGGTAATGAAAATCTAAATCTGGGTCGTAAGGCGGCTCGACTAATAGCAGCTGATCAAAACCGATCCCGAAGTTACGATCGGCTAATCGGCGAATTTGATCTGGCGAAAAAAACACATTCTGTGTTACGCCATCAACCACCATAAAATCATTACCTAGACCATGCATCTTGGTGAATTGGATCAAAAGTGTCTTCCTTTATCGAACTATTATGAACGTATTGATAAACTATTACGGCAGTATATGTTCACCTTGCCACAATTGTTCAATCTTTTCACGCTCACGGATCACTTGATTTTGATCTTTATCGACCATGACCTCTGCCACACGTGGACGAGAGTTATAGTTAGATGCCATCACAAAGCCATATGCCCCACTTGAACGTACAGCTAAAAAGTCACCTGCTGCCACATTTAACTGACGGTCTTTACCTAAAAAGTCACCGGTTTCACAGACTGGGCCGACCACATCATAAGCAAAGGTTTGCGCCGCAGTTTGGTTAACAGGGATAATGTTTTGCCAAGCTGAATACAACGACGGACGAATGAGATCGTTCATGGCGCCATCCACAATAGCAAAGCGCTTATCGCTGTTTTCTTTTAATGACAACACTTGAGTGACAAAAATGCCGGCGTTAGCTGCAATGGCGCGCCCGGGTTCAAATATCAATTTTAGTGGTCGATCGCCCAAGCGCTCAAGTAAGGCGGCGGCGTACACATCAGGATGCGGCGGAGTTTCACCATCATAAGTCACCCCTAAGCCACCACCGACATCGAAATGCTTAATTTCAATGCCCTGCACTGCTAAGCGGTCAATTAGCGCTAGCATTCGGTCCATGGCATCTAAAAACGGGCGCATTTCAGTTAACTGTGAGCCAATATGACAATCAACCCCTTTAACATCTAGATTAGGCAAACTATGGGCGCGAGCGAACACTTGCTCAGCTTCATCCATGGCGATACCAAATTTGTTTTCTTTAAGCCCGGTAGAAATATACGGGTGAGTGCCGGCATCCACATCTGGGTTAACTCGCAATGATATTGGGGCCACTTTACCTAAACGGCCAGCTACCTCATTAAGTTGCTCAAGCTCAGCGCTTGATTCAACATTAAAGCAATAAATACCAATATTCAGTGCTTGTTCCATTTCCGCCGTTGTTTTACCAACCCCAGAAAAAACCACTTTTTTAGGGTCGCCGCCAGCGGTAATAACCCGGGCTAATTCACCGCCAGAAACAATATCAAAGCCACTGCCTAAACGTGCTAATACGTTCAGCACCGCAAGGTTAGAGTTAGCTTTAACGGCATAACAAATTAAATGAGGGTGCGTTGCCACGGCATTATCAAAGGCATGCCAATGGCGCTCTAAGGTTGCGCGCGAATAAATATATAGCGGCGTACCATGCTCACGAGCCAATTGCTCTACTGAGCAGCCTTCAGCAAATAAGCTGTCTTGTTGATAAATAAAATGATCCACTATGCGATTCCTTGTTTATTATTCTGTAATACTTTTATGCGATAAAGGCGGCTTTAACCTAGCTTTTGAGGCAATTGTTGAGACTGAGTCTGAGGTTTAACTTGGTTTTCCTCAAGGGTAGACTCTGGCGGTTTTCGCTGTTCCTGATTGGTTTCTGCGTCAGGAGTTTTATATAAAGGGCCTTTTTGTCCGCAGCCTATAATGGATAGGCTAGCAAGCATTACGAATAAAAACAGTCTCATTTTTCTCAACATTCTATGCATCTGGGGAGTTATAGCCTTATAATCGCATTCATAACCTAGAAAGCACAAGGATTGAAATGCATGGCTATGACAGATACAGAGTTTCATCAATTGGCAGATGAGATGTTCAGCAAGATAGAAAATGCCATTGAAGCTGCTATTGACGAGCAAGATGCCGATGTAGACATCAATGCCAGTGGTAATGTTTTACAGCTTGAGTTTGAAGATGGTTCGCAAATCGTCATCAATAAACAAGAGCCGTTACATGAGCTCTGGATTGCGACTCGCTTTGGTGGTTATCACTTTGCGTTAGTTGATGGAAAGTGGTTTGATGAGCGTAATGACAATATATTCATGCCGTTTGTGATTGAGTCGATTAAAAAGCAAAGCGGTATTTCGCTGGCGATTTAATCCCTCAGGTGTACTAGCTCAAATTGTCGATATCTAAAGTGATAATGTCAGCAAAACTGAATTGGGTTTAGAAGTCTGAACTCAATTCATTTATCATCACCCCAAATGGCACCACGTTTAACTCACCGTTTATTCTTTCTAATTTAAAAAATTGCGGCATATTAAAATAATGCTGTGATGATACCCCCTGCTCAAACGCAAAGCTGTGGCTTTCTTTTTCCACCAACTCCTGCATCGACATATTTTCATATAATTGATGTTTAAGCTCGTTTGCTTCATCAATAATAAACACATCTAAAACATCAGGTCGCTGGCGTAAAAAGTATTGCTTTGCCCCTTTGGAAATATACAACTTAATCACATTGGGGATACCGCCGTAGGGATCAGCTTTGATGATGGCAGCTGGCGCATTCAGCTGCGGCTTTTTAAAACGCTGCACTTTTATCGGCCCAGCTTTAACCGCGTCATCACCCAAGAGGTTATACACCAAACCCATGGGATTAAAATATAAACCATAACGATGGCCGCCAAGCTGTAACGGATGCATTAACCCTGAGAAAGTGCGCGCCTCATAACAGTATTTGACGCATTGAGAAAAAATCCCCTGCAGCGCATCATGTAATTGTTTTTTCAGCCGCTGGGCACAGGCGACAATATTAATTTCTACTTGCTCAGGTTTACATTTTAAGCCTATAGCAACAAAAGACAGCGCCTCTAATAATCCCAATGGACCTTTAAAACGATGACACTGCCACTCGCCCCAACTATTGAGACAAATGATATCAATGGTAGACAACATATTTTGCTGTTTTTTGCCTAAGGAAAAAACATTGGAGTTCATGTAATCAATCATGATCTCTTGCCCTTGCCACTTGATGGTTGGGTCTTTATCAAGATTGGCCACAACAATAATTTTTTTATAAAAAAATGGCTGACACAATTCAGCTTTGGAGACTTTGCTTGTCGCCGTCATCAACGGATTAAGGCTTAATGCCAATTGAGTCAAGCGGGCTTTACGGTGTTTACTGCGGCCATACTCTTGCCACTGAGTGTCCGCAGTAGAAATATCATTCATCACCGCCCACGCAATCAATGCTGTGGGTGTGTCGGCTTTAATAATGGCTGACTCACCCAATAGCTGCCCAGAATTATGCGGCTGGCGATATAAATAAAATCGTGACTCTTTAAGGCTATGGATAATGGTTAAATTTGGCTCGATTATTGAGCCGCTCCACAGCTTGTTTAAAGGTAATAATTGATGCTCATCGTCACTGAAATAAGTATGAAGTTTACGGGCAAGGATCCCTAATTCTTCCACTCTAAAGCGATCGCTTAATGCTTGTTTTGAGGCAAAGTCCAATAAGGTGCGATAACTGATTAGTAGCAATTCATTAAGCTGCTTGTTAAACCATTTAAGTTGCCCTGAATGCCAGTGCTGGCTGTTATCCAGTGTTTCTAACAAACTATGGGGCCAACCCCAGTCCTCAACCAATTGCTGCATTTTATCTCTGCGCCAATCTCTGGCCACGCAGCGATTTGTTAAGTTAACACCGCACTTAAGATAAAAACAGCGGCGGACAATTTCGAGGCGGCGCGTGTCCCGTCGCCCGAGTAGATATGCTTCAATACGCTGATATAAAATTAAATAGGCATCATTGGATTCAGTAAAATCCCCTTGCTGGCACTGTTGCCAAATCTGCTGGGTAATAAAATTTGCTTGCGGGTACTCTGCGGCATAGGTTTCCAGCAGCAATACCTTAAGCAAGGCTTTATGGGGTTTATTGAGCCCCTTATAGAGTTGCCATAATGAGGCGCCAAAATATTCAGTTGCCGGCATGGATTGTACATCGCCTAAAAACAACACTTCGTTATCAGCGTCAGCACCCGGCCACCACCCCGCCGCTTTACCAGACAAACGAATATGGGAGCGATAAAATTCTTCTAATAATAACCAATGCTGGGTGCTGCCACTGTGCTCTTCGCCAAGGGAGCTGTAACAATTATCAAATGCGCTGCATTCTCTAAACTGTAATGGGTGTACCAGATAAAAATTCACTTCAAAATCAAAACTTGCAAACCACTGAGTCAATTGGTCTGTTTTTTCAGTAACTAATGCTAAATCAGCATGACTTAAGCTTGATTTGTAAACCAACCACACATCAACATCACTTTTAGGGTTTTGGCCAAAACTTGCGGTGCTGCCCATGGAATACACTCCTTCGAACGCACTGGGCTGGGCTGCTTGCAGATCTAAACTGGGTAAATGCAGACTGTGACGCGCCTGTTCCATAGCAGGTGTCATGTCAAATTGGCTGATCCCAAAAGGCGTTAAAGCGGAGTTACTGCCGGGCAGTTGCACATTATGATGATGGATCAAATAAGGAATGATATCGAAAAGCTGTTGCTGAATTGGCGACAATAAGGATTTAACCCGTTCATATCGAACAAGATTGAGTTGATTAGCTATCTCGATGGAGCGATAAACCTTTTGAATCAAAGTATCATCCTGTTACTAGCACTAAGTTACTAATTATCAACATACTGCAGCGCAGTTAAAAACCATGTTGATTAGCGTTAAATAAATTAGTAGAAACGTGATCATGTTAGCACTTTTATTTAAATACACCAGCAAATGAGATCTGCATCACAAAAAAACTACGTGCATAGTTCAAACAATCGCTATCGATTTGTTACATCTGCTTTCTGGCAATGTTAGCATTATTGCAATTAAGTCTATTGATGGAACTCTTTGGCATGTCTCAAAATGTTATTCGTATCGCTACACGTAAAAGCCCACTTGCAATGTGGCAAGCAGAATTCGTAAAAGCAGAACTTGAACGTATTCATTCAGATTTAACCGTAGAGCTATTACCAATGAGCACAAAAGGAGACGTTATTTTAGATACGCCTCTGGCTAAAGTTGGCGGTAAAGGTCTTTTTGTTAAAGAACTTGAAGTTGCCATGCTTGAAAATCGCGCTGATATCGCGGTGCATTCAATGAAAGATGTACCGGTAGACTTCCCTGAAGGTCTAGGTTTACAAGTGATTTGTGAGCGTGAAGATCCACGTGATGCATTCGTATCAAACACTTACAAAACCATTGAAGAATTACCACAAGGCGCTGTTGTGGGTACTTCAAGTCTTCGTCGTCAATGTCAAATCCGTGCGGCTCGCCCAGATCTCGTCATTAAAGACTTACGTGGCAATGTCGGTACTCGCTTAGCTAAATTAGATAGCGGCGATTACGATGCGATTATCCTTGCTGCTGCAGGTCTTATCCGCCTAAAACTTGATGAGCGTATTGCCAGCTTTATTTCAGCTGAAGACTCACTACCTGCAAATGGCCAAGGCGCTGTCGGCATTGAGTGCCGCATGAATGACGAACGCGTTAAAGCATTGCTTGCGCCACTTGAGCATTTAGAAACTCGTTACCGTGTTTTTGCCGAAAGAGCGATGAATATGCGCTTAGAAGGTGGCTGTCAGGTACCAATCGGTGCTTATGCTGAAATTGATGGCGATAGCTTACATCTTCGTGGCCTAGTGGGTAACCCTGATGGCAGCCAAATCATTGAAGGTAATGTGACTGGTTTAAAAACTGATGCGGTTGCATTAGGTGAGCAACTGGCTGAAGATTTACTTAGCCGCGGTGCTAAAACCATTCTAGACGCTGTTTACAACCAGTAATCGAGATGAAAGTCTTACTGTCGCGCCCTGAGGGGCGCAATCAAGCTATGGCAGATAAGCTTAAAGCGAAAGGAGTCGACTTCATGGTCACTCCTTTATTAGCTGTGGTACCTACTCACAACCGGATTAACCCCAACACCCTCACCCAAGCTGACAGCTTAATTTTTATTAGCACTAATGCGGTAAAGTTTGCAGCCATTAGCCTTAATGATAAATTTCCAGATTGTCGCTATTACGCCGTTGGCCAAGCCACCGCTGATGCCCTGTCGCAATATAACATCACTCCTGAAATTGCCCCTGAAGACAGCCAGGACAGTGAAGGCTTATTATCACTGACATCATTAAGCGATATTAAAAATCAACACATTGTTATCGTAAGAGGTATTGGCGGCCGCGAAACTATCGCTGAGCAACTGACTCTCAGACAGGCCAATGTTTGCTACTGGGAAGTCTACCAACGCAGTCTGCCAAAGCTAGATTCAGCCTTGGTTTGCAGTCAGTGGCAGCAATTCGGCATTGATACCATAATCGTCACCAGTGGCGATGTGCTAGAGAATCTAATTAAACTTGTTCCAAAAGAGTTATTTGCATGGTTGCAATCATGTCATATCATAGTCCCCAGTAATCGAGTGGAGCAAAGAGCAAAAATAGTCGGGTTAACTCACGTCACCAATGCAAGTGGCGCGAATACTCAAGCTGTTTTAGCTGCATTATCTGTTTAATCATTAGCGAGTCATTTGTATTTGCGATAATGTTTAATCCTGCCAAACTGTAACTTTGCCTTATCGTGTTTTTGCTCGCATTAATGATTTGGTCGCACTGTGGATGATCAAACTAGGTACTCAAGGACAGCTCATGGAACACAACAAACAAGATCCTAATCAACAAGCTCATTCAGACAATGATGTGATTGAATCAACTCCTGTTATCGAAGCAGATAAAGTGAGCGAACCTGAGTCAGAAAATCCCTCATCAACCACACAAAAGCAAGCCACAAACTCTGAGGCTAGCCCAGAAAAAAAACACCGTAGTAAAAGTTCATGGTGGGTGCGTTTCAGTATTCTTATTTGCCTGATCATTGCCATTGGCGGAATAGGCCTAAGCTATCTGCTATGGATGGAACTGCAAGAGCAAAAACAGCAGCTGCAAACTCAAAACCAACAAACCAGCGTAATAGGTAGTCAAGTCACGCAAGCGCTGGTAGAACCCAATAAACGCATTGCAGTATTAGAAGCCCAGCAACAGCAAAATTCACAGGCTTATCAGCAACAAGCGCAGTTAGCTAAATCACAACAGCAATTACAGCAACGGGTCGCTACACTAGCTCAGCGTAATCCAAATAACTGGATGGCATCTGAAGCTGAATACTTAGTCCGTATGGCAGCTAGAAAACTGGCTCTTGAAAACGACCCTAAAACAGCAGCAAGTTTATTAACATCTGCTGATGAGCGTATTGAAGCAATGAAAGATCCCACCTTATTGCCGATACGCCGCGCACTTGCCAATGATCTCGCCCGAACTAATTCCATCAAAACCACTGATGTGGCAGGCACCATTTACGCTATTGATGGCATACTTAATCAGTTAGATACCTTGCCATTGAATCGCGCTAAAGCCCAAGCAGCAGAAGACTTGGCAGCGCAAAATGCCATCTCAGATTCAGTAGATGACTGGCAAAGTAATTTAGCCAAGACTTGGCATTCAGTAACGGATGGTTTTATCACTATTCGTAAGCGCACTACAGATCTTGAGCCGCTACTAGCCCCAGATCAGCAATGGTATCTGGTTGAAAATATCCGCAATAAATTACTCCAAGCTCAGTTAGCCCTGTATCAACATGATCAAGTTAATTATCGCCAATCGGTTGGCTTTGCGCGAACGTGGATCCAGCAATACTTTGATTTAGACGAAGATAAAACCCAAGAAGCGCTGCGGGCTTTAGATGCACTAATGACGGTCACCATTGAAGAAATAAACCAGCAAAAATTTGAGTCTACCCGATTACTTCAGCAGCTCATTACTTACGGTGAGTTGGTTCCAGCAGAGGAACCACAGTCATGATTAAAACTCTTGCATATGTGATTATCATTTTAATCGGTTTTTGTATCAGCCCATTTATCATCGGCAACACAGGCTATATTTATATTGCGGCGGGCGATTATCAAATAGAAACCAGTTTAGTCTTTGGTTTACTGGGGTTAATTTTATTTTATGCAGCGCTACAGATAGTTGAATGGCTGATTATTTTCCTACTGAATATCATTATTCATAGCCGCTATTTACCTGATCGCTGGCGCAAACAAGCCGCTAAAAAACATACCTTACAAGGGGCCTTAGCACTGGCAGAAGAAGACTGGCCTAGTGCTGAAAAAGCCATGTCTAAAGGCGCAGCAAAAGGCGAACTGCCGGCTTTGAATTTATTTGCCGCCGCCCGCGCTGCTCATCATCAACACAATAGCCAAGCCCGTGATCAATATTTAGCTCAAGCGGCAGAAGATCCGCTAGCACAAACCGCAGCCAGAACCTCAAAAACTCGCTACCTTATCCAACAGGGTCAATTAGCTGAGGCGAGAATAGAGCTACAATTACTCAATCCAACCAGTAAAAGTAAAACCCCAGTGCTAAAATTAGCCTTGGATTTATATCAGTTACAGGGTGACTGGCAAGCATTAAAGTTACTTTTACCTGCTATTAAAAAACGTCAAATCGTTACTGATGAGATATTTAATAATATAGAGCAACAAACTAATATTGCCCTATTGACTGCTGCAACTGAATCTAACGAACAAGATCTTGAGAAGTGTTGGCACTGGCTTAGTAAAACAGAGCGCAGTCAACCGACTCTCATCGCCATTTATGCTCGCGGCTTATGCCAGTATGAACGTAAAAAAGATGCCTTAAAGCTGCTTTCTAAGAGTTTGAAAGTCGAACCCAGTAACAGCATTTTATCGGCCTTGCCCCACATACTAGATGCTGACGATGATGAAATAAGAAAACTACTGCAACGTTACCAGCAAACCCATGAGCATGATGCTGGATATCAAGTGTGTTTAGCCAAGTTAGCCATGCAAAAACGTGATACTAAAGTCGCAAAAGAGCACTGGACAAAAGTATGTGACGTATCACCATTACGACAGCATTGGTTGGCATTAGCACAAGTGCAAGAGCAACTCGGTGAAAATACCGCTGCACTACAAAGTTATCGAAAAGCGGCTAATGCTAGCGAGTAAAACTTGTGCAAATATTAAGCAATAATTTCATAATGAATTAATCGCTTTCTATAATCAGTTAGACACTAAAGCCTGCCATTTGGCAGGTTTTTTTATCGCTTTTTTCTACGTGAAACAAGCTAATCTAGCAACAAATATCTCATGAATAGCCTACCAACATCACCTAATGCTAATGTATTAAAAATTTAACATTTGCCTGTAATCACTTAGTTGTACTGATTTACAAGACTTTTCTATTTCCCTCGTAAATTCATTAGTTTATTACGAAGAACTAGATGGTCAAAAAATTGACCTATAGTAAGGCTACTGCTAAGATTGTTAACTTGCGGTTAATTTAACTTTCAAACTTATAACAGCAAATACCTCGATATGCATAGTTATGCTAACACTATGAATATCAGGTTAAATGCGGGTTATTGGAGCTAAGGTCATGAGTTCTGTTGTAACGACAAAAAATGGTGTTTTAAATTCAACTAATGGAGAGATTACTCTCACGTTGAACAATGAAACAAAAAACATTCTTCCAGGAGATACTATTCCTGCAGGGGCAGAACTCCAAGTAGCCGATGGCATTGCGTTTGTGGTGACCTTTGACGATGGCACTATTCTCAATGGTGACAACATAGCTGAAAACTTATCGGCCGAAACTATCATAGATATGACCACAGATGAGCTCACTGAGATTGAAGCCCTACAGGCATTAATTGAATCCGGTGAAGATCCAACCGCTGAACTACCTGAAACCGCAGCAGGTGAGACAGCAACAAATCAAGGTGGTAGTGATTTCGCTTCATTAGCTCGTGAAGGCTCGGAAACTATTGCTACAGCAGGCTTTGATACCTCTTTTGATGCACCAGATATTTTAACCGCGAGTCTTTCATTAGGTGATGATGGCGTTGATGCGCTAAATAACAACTTTAATGTAGCTCAGTTTACCGATAATTTTGTCAATGGCGTATCCTTTACCACCTCTTCTGGATTATCAGGTTTTACCGGTGATTTGGGTTCACCGGGATCATTTGCTTACCTTCCTGGCGACACTATTACTTTCATGGTCGGTGGCGTCACTATTGCTACTTTTAGCGCCGATGTTATTCAAGGGGATATTTTATTCCTACAGGATATTGCTGGTACTTTGCTGTCAGATACCAACATGGATTATGTTGAGAACATGGCTATTTTCCTTCAAGCCTTGGATAACGATTTATCCGACGGTATTGATGACGGTATTTTAAATACCAATAGTCTGGTTAATATTGATGACAGCTACAGCACTAATATCAATATCTTATTATCCGTTCACGAAGCATTAGCCAATTATATTGATCCCACCACGGGCCAACCATTAAATATAGCAACAGCAGGTAAAGAGATGATCTCTCAAGTACTTGCTGAGTTAGGTATTATTTTTACCCGTGATACCGAAAGACAAGAAGATGGCCAAAATGTATTTGAAACCATTGCGATGGAGCATGTTGCAGATACCATTGATGACATTGCAGGCGATAGAACCCCTGATGAACATGACGAACGTACCGTAGATATCCTTGACGTACCCGGTGGGTTAATTACCTACAACTATAATGAATTAGATGGTCAAATTACTTTCTCAGCCAACGATTTACTAGAAGGTGCCGTAGGCCAACAGGTTATCGACCAAAACTTATTGGTTAGCAATGTTAGACTCAGCGCAGCTTTTGAGGACATTGGGACTTTACAAGATTTAGGTGATGGCAATTTTGTCATTATCTTAAATGAAGGTATTACCCAATACGATCTTGAAGGCCTAAGTATTGATTACCGTGTAGAAGATTGGACCGTCTTCAGAGACGTCACTTCAGCGACCCAAGATCAATATAAATCACATCTATCTGCTAATATTCCAGATGTTTTTGAAGATGTTGGTTTTAATCAATTCACTTTAAATAGTGAACTCACATTTGAAACCGATCAAGAACTGTTCATCACTTTCACCAGTGAATTACTCAGTGAGCAACTCGGTTACCCAATTGCCGAATATGCTGATGATTATTTAGTTCCTCTTGAATACTCGAATGATGGTGGCCTAACGTGGCAGACCATGACTGTAGGAGGGATTGATTCAAGTGGTGATCTTGCTAGACCTATATTTAGCTTCAACCTTGAAGCAGGTAACAATAGCATCCTAATTCGCGTGCCTATTTTTGATGATGCCATTATTGAACCAACTGAATATTTCAATGCCATTGTTACTGGTGAAAATGTTTATGATGAAGAACTAGAATTTGCCATTTTTGATAACGACGGTAACGGTTCAGACTTACCTGTTGTCGATATTGACTACGCCGTTGTTGTAGAAGGAATGGAGTTTGCATTATTCACGCTGACGTTAAGTGAACCAAGCACAGAAACCATTACCCTTGATTATAGCTCAGAAGAGCTAACCGCTTTATTCGGTGAAGATTTCACTAATGTAAGTGGCACTGTGACTTTCCTCCCTGGTGAAACTACAGCTTATATTAGCGTCCCTATTACAGATGATTTAATCGTAGAAGGTAGCCCTGAATTTGCGCTAATAAACTTATCTAATCCAACCAATGCTGTACTAGGTGATACTCAGGCTACGTTACGTATTTATGACAATGACTTACCTGATAATACCGCTATCGCGTTAGATATCGATCCTGTTACAGGTGATAACATACTTACACCAGATGAAAGCACAGGCACTGTGACCATTACTGGTACCGTGACCGCCGATGCTTCCATCACTACAGGTATTATCATGCTGACCATAAATGGTCAGGAATACCAAGCAATCATGCAGTCTGACGGGACATTCTCTGTCGAGGTCGACGCGGCGGATCTAGTCAATGATGTTGATACTGTCATTGAAGGTATTGTTTACGGTTATGGTGCTGATGGATCCAAAGGCACTGCTACAGCAACTGAAGATTACGACATACCAACCGAAGCGCAAAATGATGCAATCGTCATAGCAGAAGACACGGTTGCAGAAGGCAACGTATTAGATAACGATTCTGACACTGACGATGTTCTAAGTGTTGTCAGCTTTGAAGTTAATGGCGAAACCTATAATGCTGGTGACTCAGTCACTTTAGAAGAAGGTGTGTTCGTTTTAAATAGCGACGGTAGCTATTCATTTACACCAAATGCGGATTGGAATGGCCAAGTTCCTGTTATTACGTACACAACTAATACCAATGTCACTGCAACACTGACCATTGAAGTAACGCCAGTTGACGATCCAGCTGTTATCGTAAATGACTACAACACGGTTGCTGAAGATACTGTCGCAACAGGTAATGTGCTTGATAACGATAGCGATATTGATAACGACCTCACGGTCACAAGTTTTGAAATCAATGGTGAGACCTATCCTGCAGGTACTGAAGTGTCACTTGATAGTGGCACGATTGTCATCAGTGAAGACGGTACTTATACCTTCACCCCTGCAGAAAACTGGAACGGCCAAGTTCCTGTCATCACTTACACCACCAATACCGGTGACACTGCAACACTGACACTTGAAGTCGCTCCTGTTGATGATATGGCTGCACTTGAAAATGACAGCAATACAGTAGCAGAAGACACGGTCGCAACAGGTAATGTGCTTGATAACGATAGCGATATTGATAACGACCTCACGGTCACGAGTTTTGAAATCAATGGTGAGAGCTATCCTGCAGGTACTGAAGTGTCACTTGATAGTGGCACGATTGTCACCAGTGAAGACGGTACTTATACCTTCACCCCTGCAGAAAACTGGAACGGCCAAGTTCCTGTCATCACTTACACCACCAATACCGGTGACACTGCAACACTGACACTTAAAGTCGCTCCTGTTGATGATATGGCTGCACTTGAAAATGACAGCAATACAGTAGCAGAAGACACGGTCGCAACAGGTAATGTACTTGATAACGACAGCGATATTGATAACGATCTCACGGTCACGAGTTTTGAAATCAATGGTGAGACCTATCCTGCAGGTACTGAAGTGTCACTTGATAGTGGCACGATTGGCATCAATGAAGACGGTACTTATACCTTCACCCCTGCTGAAAACTGGAACGGCCAAGTCCCTGTCATCACTTACACCACCAATACCGGTGACACTGCAACACTGACACTTGAAGTCACTCCTGTTGATGATATGGCTGCACTTGAAAATGACAGCAATACAGTAGCAGAAGACACGGTCGCAACAGGTAATGTACTTGATAACGACAGCGATATTGATAACGATCTCACGGTCACGAGTTTTGAAATCAATGGTGAGAGCTATCCTGGAGGTACTGAAGTGTCACTTGATAGTGGCACGATTGTCACCAGTGAAGACGGTACTTATACCTTCACCCCTGCAGAAAACTGGAACGGCCAAGTTCCTGTCATCACTTACACCACCAATACCGGTGACACTGCAACACTGACACTTGAAGTCACTCCTGTTGATGATATGGCTGCACTTGAAAATGACAGCAATACAGTGGCAGAAGATACTGTCGCAACAGGTAATGTACTTGATAACGATAGCGATATTGATAACGATCTCACGGTCACGAGTTTTGAAATCAATGGTGAAACCTATCCTGCAGGTACTGAAGTGTCACTTGATAGTGGCACGATTGGCATCAATGAAGACGGTACTTATACCTTCACCCCTGCTGAAAACTGGAACGGCCAAGTCCCTGTCATCACTTACACCACCAATACCGGTGACACAGCAACACTGACACTTGAAGTCACTCCTGTTGATGATATGGCTGCACTTGAAAATGACAGCAATACAGTGGCAGAAGATACTGTCGCAACAGGTAATGTGCTTGATAACGATAGCGATATTGATAACGACCTCACGGTCACGAGTTTTGAAATCAATGGTGAGACCTATCCTGCAGGTACTGAAGTGTCACTTGATAGTGGCACGATTGTCATCAATGAAAACGGTACTTATACCTTTACCCCAGCTGAAAACTGGAACGGCCAAGTCCCTGTCATCACTTACACCACCAATACCGGTGACACTGCAACACTGACACTTGAAGTCACTCCTGTTGATGATATGGCTGCACTTGAAAATGACAGCAATACAGTGGCAGAAGATACTGTCGCAACAGGTAATGTGCTTGATAACGATAGCGATATTGATAACGATCTCACGGTCACAAGTTTTGAAATCAATGGTGAAACCTATCTTGCAGGTACTAAAGTTTCACTTGAAAGTGGCACAATTGTCATCAATGAAGGCGGTACTTATACCTTCACGCCTGCTGATAATTGGAATGGCCAAGTTCCTGTAATTACATACAAGACCAATACAGGTGATACTGCCACACTGACACTTGAAGTCACTCCAATAAATGATTCTCCTATCGCCGTTGATGATGTTATTAATGCACAAGAAGATAACCTATTCACCTCAACTGTTGACTTAGATGCCAATGATACCGATGTCGATGGTGATAACCTTTCTGTGATTGCTGGCACCTTCACCACAGTACAAGGCGGCACTATCATCATCGCTGCTGATGGCAGTTACACCTATATGCCACCGGCTGACCTTAATGGCGTAGACAGCTACGTGTATACCGTCACTGACGGCACTGACACTGACACCGCTACATTAACCATTAATGTAGGCGCTCAAAATGATGCCCCAGACTTAGTGGCTGATGTTGATAGTGTTGATGAAAATACCACTGTAACAGCAGATGCAGCTAATGGCGTATTGAGCAACGATAGTGACTTAGATGGCGACGCACTAAGTGTCACTGGGGTCCATTCTGGTGTGTCAGGCACAAACACTGCGATTACTGCTGGACAACCTGGGGTGATCGCCAATGAATATGGCACATTAACTATCAACTCTGATGGTAGTTACACGTTTATCGCTAATGGCGCATCTTCAGAAGCGTTACCAGATGGTGTGACTGCCAATGCCGTATTTACTTATACTGCAACAGACGGCACTCAATCTCTAACGCAAACACTCACCATCACAATCACTGGCGCCAATGACCC